>CAIOLH010000232.1 GCA_903859115.1 uncultured Opitutia bacterium
ATCACTCGATTTGGGTAGATGGCGTATCACTCGATTTAGGTATCGGCGAAACGGTTGCTAAAGCCCGTGCGAGTGCCGACCAAGCTAATCCTTACATGCCGCCTCCTGCGGACAACGATGATTCGGGTGCGCCCGTCGATCCTCTCTACGGAAAAACTTATTTACCTCGTAAATTCAAGACCGGCTTCGCGATTCCGCCAAATAACGATACCGACATTTTCACCAATGATATGGGCTTTGTGGCTGTCATTGAGAACGGTAAATTAATCGGCTATAATCTTTTAGTCGGTGGCGGCCTGGGCACATCCCACGGTAACAAGCTCACCTACCCTCGCCTCGCTGACGTGATTGGTTTCATCACCCGCGAACAGGTCATTGAAGTCGGTAGCGCCGTGGTTGCCATTCACCGCGACTGGGGTGATCGCACCGACCGCAAGCACGCGCGTATCAAATACGTCTTACAAGAAAAAGGTGTGGAATGGTTCCGTAACGAACTCGCTCAACGTCTCGGCGCTCCGTTGCCAGCGGCGAAGCCTTTCGTCTTCAAAGGACAAGGCGATGCCTTTGGTTGGTTCAAACAATTAGACGGCCTCTGGTACCTCGGATTATTTATCGAGACGGGTCGTGTGAAAGATGCTGGTGATTATAAATTAAAAACCGCACTACGCTCTATCGCTGAAAAATTCGGTCCCGTCTTTCGCTTAACCGCGACACAGAATTTAATTTTATCCGACATCAAAGAAGAAAATAAATCGGCGATTGAAAAGATTCTTAACGAGCACGGTTGTAGCATCGTATTCAATCCTGGCTTAATCAAAGGTCGCGGTATGGCCTGCCCTGCGCTGCCAACCTGCGGATTAGCTTTAGCTGAATCGGAACGTATTTTCCCCGCATTACTTGCTAAACTAGAAGATGCTCAAGCCGCTGCTGGCATTCCCAACGAAGAACTGGTCGTACGTATGACCGGTTGCCCCAATGGCTGTGCCCGTCCTTACAACGCTGAAATCGGCCTCGTCGGTAAAGCCCCTGGTAAATACAATCTCATGCTCGGCGGAAACCGCGAAGGCACCCGTCTTGCACGCACCTGGCGCGAATCAGTTTTACTGGATGAAATTCCTGTAGCCGTCGGTGAACTGTTCAAACAATACGCTCAACAGCGTAAGAGTGGACAAGCTTTCGGCGATTGGGTCAACGAAGCCGCTGTCTGGCCCGCTTCCACACCACAGGCTTAATTTAAGAATGTCCGTACCCGATCCCAGTCAGCTCGATGCTCTGGAGGCGAAGTTATTAAACTTTGCACCCGTGGATCGTTTGCGCTGGGCGTATGACACGTTCGGCTCTCGCGCGGGTATCGGAACTAGTTTTCAACCTGCTGGCATTGTCATCATGCATTTAACCAAAACCGCAGGTCTAAAAATTCCAGCTTTCACTTTAAATACCGGCTTACTTTTCCCTGAAACTCTCGAGCTGAAGAAGAAATTAGAGACCGCGCTCAAAATTCAAATCGAAGAAGTTCACCCTCTCGAGACCGTAGAACAACAAGCTGTCTCGCAAGGTCCAGAACTTTGGAAATCCAATCCCGAAAAGTGCTGCGAATTACGCAAAGTGGATTCTCTAGGTAAAAAATTATTCGATTTAGATTTGTGGATCAGCGGAATGCGTCGCGATCAAAGCAATGAGCGATCATCGACCCCTTTACTCGGTTTAGCTGCTAGACCCGACAACTCTGATGTCTGGAAACTCAATCCGCTCGTGGATTGGAGTCGCGAACAGGTCTGGGCTTACCTCAAAGAGCACCAACTTCCTCACAACGTCTTACACGATCGAGGCTATCGCTCCATCGGCTGCTGGCCGTGCACCCAAATTTCTAATTCCGGCGATGAACGCGGCGGGCGCTGGCCTGGCTTCGAGAAAAAAGAATGCGGAATTCACACTAAAAATATTAAAAAATAATTAATCATGTCACGTAACGCTCAAAACGATCACCTCACGCGACTGGAGCAAACCTCCATTCACATCTTCCGTGAAGCTTTCGCCAATTTCCGCTCCGTGTGTATGCCATGGTCCATGGGCAAAGACTCCAACGTGCTCATCTGGTTAGCTCGTAAAGCCTTCTGCGGAAAAATTCCGTTCCCTCTTTTACACATCGATACCACTTACGAATTTCCCGAGATGTATGAGTTTCGCGAAAAAGCAAAAGAGATTCACGGGATTGATTTAATTGTTCGTATCAACGAAGACGCGATTCGTCGCGGCATTGGTTATGCAACCCATGACCCTGTGACCGTCACTCACGAACTCAAAACGGTTCCTCTCAAAGCGGCGATTGATGAATTTAAATGGGACGCTCTCGTCACCGGTATTCGTCGCGATGAAGATCCAACCCGTGCTAAAGAGCGCTGGTTCTCCCCTCGTTCCGCCGAAGGTGTTTGGGATTATAAAGACCAACCGCCCGAGTTCTGGGGACAATTTGCATCGACCGCTCCCGAAGGTGGCCACGTCCGCGTACAGCCTCTCCTCGAGTGGACCGAACTCGACATCTGGGAATACATCCGTCGTGAAAATATTCCTAATCCGACCCTTTACTTCGCTCGTAATGGAAAACGCTTCCGTTCACTCGGTTGCCACCCCATCACGCATCCTGTAGATAGCCCAGCCAGCAATATCGATGAAGTGATTGCTGAATTAAAACTTACCCGCGTCAGCGAACGTGCTGGACGTGCCCAAGACCACGTCGGTCGTAACTCTATGCAAGCCCTCCGCGCTAAGGGTTTCATGTAATTCCTAAATTTTTCAAAATGTCTCAAACATCCAATATTTCTTCAGTTCAAAAAACAGCTCAACCTGACATCGAAGACATGCGCAAAATGCACGTCGTCGTCGTCGGTCACGTTGACCACGGTAAGTCCACTTTCGTCGGACGTCTATTACACGATACCGACTCCCTCCCTAACGGAAAACTCGAACAGGTTCGTAAAAACTGTGCTGCCGAAGGCATGGAATTCGAATATGCCTTCTTGCTCGATGCTTTACTCGAAGAACAGGAGCAGAACATCACCATCGATACGACGCGTATCTTTTTCCGTACGACTCAACGTGCCTACGCCATCATCGATGCCCCTGGTCACAAAGAATTTCTAAAGAACATGGTAACGGGCGCGGCCAGTGCCTCGGCTGCCTTATTACTTATCGATGCCAATGAGGGCGTGATGGATCAATCGCGTCGCCACGCTTTCTTACTTTCACTGCTCGGCGTAAAACAACTCGTCGTGCTCGTGAATAAGATGGATTTAATTAAGCACGACCAATCGACCTACGAAAAAATCAAAGTCGAGTATACCGCGTTCTTAAAATCACTCGGTTTAACCGCTGTTCATTTCATACCGATTGCTGCTAAGCATGGTGAAAACGTGGTAAATCGCTCCGACAAGATGTCGTGGTGGAAAGGTCCAACCGTGGCCGAAGCTCTCGATAACTTTAAACACGAAGACGACCTCACTGGCCTGCCCTTACGTATGCCGGTATCCGATATTTATCGTTTCGACCATCGTCGTATTATTGCGGGTCGAGTCGAAGCCGGTGCCATTCGTCCTGGTGACGAACTCATTTTCCAACCCGGTGGCCGCCGCAGCACGGTCAGAACCTTCGAAGATTGGCCAGGCCCTTCACGTGAAGTCGCAGGCACGGGTGACTCGGCTAATTTCAGTCTCAGCGAACAAATCTTCGTCGAGCGTGGACAAGTCGCCGCTCACCCTAATCAACAACCTCGCGTGGGTCGTGAATTCCGTGCCCGTATTTTCTGGCTCGGTAAAGAACCCCTCCAACCAAATAAAACTTATCGCTTACGCTTACTGACTCAAAACGTCGAAGCGGTGATTGCCAAGATTGAAAAAATTACCGACGCCTCTTCGCTGGAGTCGATTGAAGCTAGCACCGTTCCTCGCGACACGATTTGCGAAGTGATTGTTCGATCCACCCGCCCAATCGCTTTCGATTTACATAGCGAATGTGCTATCACCGGTCGCTTTGCGATTGAAGACAAAGGACGCATCAATGGCGGTGGAATTATTTTAGATTCGATTACCGAAAAAACTTCAGGCGAAGGAAAAGTCACCGCTGCGGAACGTACCGCACGTGCCGGACATTCCCCTGCCGTGATTTGGTTTACCGGTCTTTCTGGCTCAGGTAAATCCACGATTGCTGAATTAGTGGAGCGTCGACTTTTCGACGCCGGCAAAAAAGTTTTCCGTGTAGATGGCGATGACTTACGCACCGCACTGAACCGTGATCTCGGATTCTCATCCACCGATCGAGCCGAGAGCGTGCGTCGTGCTTCTGCGGTAGCCGGACTCTTTGCCAATGCCGGACACATCGCTCTGGTCACACTCATTGCCCCTCTGGCTGCTGACCGCGCCAAAGCCCGTGCTACCCTTGCTAATCATGCCTTCATTGAAGTCTTTGTGGACGCTCCACTCGAAGTCTGTGAGTCGCGTGATGTCAAAGGACTCTACGCCAAGGCCCGTCGCGGTGAAATCCCTGAATTCACAGGCATCTCTTCACCGTACGAGGCACCCGAAGCTCCTGAAGTACACATTCGAACCGATAAACTTTCCACGGCACAGGCGGTAGAATTAGTCGTCAACGCCTTAGACAAAATTCTGGAATCTAAAGCCGAAGACTGGGAGGTTTAGTCTACACAATCGACTGGGCGTTGACTCAGCAACTTTTCAGATTAGAGTAACTCATAATGAAGTTGCTGCACATCGACGCATCCCCGCGCACCGTGCGCTCGGTCACGCGTAAGCTCAGTGCGGCCTTCGTTAGTGCGTTGCGACTTAATCATCCTGAACTTCAAGTGACTCATCGCGATGTAGGACATAATCCTCCGCCATTTATTTCTGACGCCTGGATTGGAGCCGCATTTGCCAAGGGCGATTTCAATGATCCATCCATGAAAGGCGCACTCCACCACTCGGATGAATTAGCGGCTGAGTTACTAGCCTGTGACGCCCTACTCATCGCTTCACCGATGCATAATTTTAATGTGTCTGCGTCACTCAAGGCATGGATTGATCAAGTAGTCCGCACGGATATGACTTTTAAAATTACTGAAGAGGGTCCGGTTCCTTTAGTTAGAGGTAAAAAGGCACTCGTGGTTACCTCACGTGGCGGATTTGTGGCAGGGACAGCTTACGATTTTCAAGAGCCCTATCTACGTACCATATTAGGGTTTATTGGTATCACTGACGTTACTTTCGTTCACGCCGAAGGAGTCAATAGCAGTGATAATGATCGGGATCAGGCCATGGCCGCAGCTTCGTCAAAGTTAATGGCCTTAGCCGAGACTTGGTAACCGAATCATTCGTGAAAACGAATACGACGCTTAGGTACACCATTCGTTTTCGGTAAAATATTTTCCTGCGTTTGAGAATTCTCCGACAACTGTTCGGACTTACTTTTCCATTTACGTTCAAAGCCAGTACTCGCGGGTCGAACCACTTCCTTCCCCAGCTTGGCATTAATCGTATCCACCGCTTTCATCAGGCGATTACGCGATGACGGTACCGCTGTTCCCAATCCCGGAAGCGTTTCCTGAACAACGTCTTTGGATGATAATTCGGTTAAGATTACACCCGCTTTTTTATAAAAATATCCTTCTCTAAAAACACGTTTTAGGGCGCGCTGAGCCATCGCACCAATCACTCCTAAGTCATCAGTCAGAAAATCAATCTCCTCTGTTTCACTCGTACCATATTGTTCCGAATCTTTCTGAAAACGATTAGTCCCAAAAAAGACAGTGACGTTGGTGGTGGCCAGATTTTCTTGACGAAGTTTCTCGGCCGCTCGTACCGCATGCGTGGCGATGGCCTCAGATAAATCAGTAAAGTCACTCACCGGACGGCCAAACGAACGAGAAACCATAATACTCTTACGCGCCTCAGGATTCTCGATAATCTCATGACACGGAATACCCCTTAATTCCAAGGCGATACGCTCTCCAACCACTCCAGCCAATCGTCGAATAAATGCAGGATCCGCCTCTGCTAAGTCTTGTGCCGAGAGAATGCCATGACCACGCAGTCGTGTGGCCAGGCCCTTACCCACGCCCCAAATATCACGCGTCTTAACACCCTTCAGAAACTCTTCGCGACCCTCGGGTGAATAAGGAACGACGATGACTCCGCCCGACTCTGGATCACCCTTCGCTCTTTCGTTAGCGAGTTTACACAAAACTTTGGTCGCACCCATTCCAATGGAAACAGAAATACCGGTGTTGGATAATACGTCGTTACGAATTCTATGGCCCAGAGCACGTGCGTCCGCTTCAGGCATATCGGGAAAACCTAGAAAAGCTTCATCAATCGAATAAGATTCAAAGTCACGCGCCTGTTTGGCTAACACTTCCATCACGCGTTCAGAAAAATCTCCATAGACTGAAAAGTTGGATGAAAAAACTTTTACGGAATGCGCCTCACAAACTCTTCGCACCTGAAAAAAAGGTGCGCCCATCGGAATACCCAAAAGTTTAGCTTCACTCGATCGTGCGATAACACATCCATCGTTATTTGAAAGAACCACAATCGGTACTCCGATGAGTGCCGGATTTAACGCACGTTCACAGGAGGCGAAAAAATTATTACAATCGGCAAGGGCTCGTAACATATGAACATTTGTTCATCTATCCGTTTACCCATCTTTTCAAGGGTAAAAGTGAATGGGCATAAAAAAGGCGGGTCCTTGCGGCCCGCCCTTTCGAGTGATCTAACCAAAGCTTACGATGCGGTTAAGGCAGTGACCTCAGCGCGAATCTTCTCGGCCAGAGCGGTCGAGAGGTAGCGCTCACTAGGACTGCAAGCGATAGTGACGATGCGCTTACCAGCAAACTCAGGACGCTTAGCTAATTGGAGACAGGCCCAAATATTGGCACCAGACGAAATACCGACTGCGAGACCTTCGCGTGCGGAAACATCGAGCGCAGTAGCAAAAGCATCTTCGTTAGAAACTTGGATAACTTCGTCGATTAAAGACAGGTCGCAATTCTTAGGAACGAAACCGGCACCGATACCTTGAATCTTGTGAGGAGCAGGTTGCACAGGCTGAGAGTTGCGAGTCTGGGTGATAACAGGACTTGCAGAAGGCTCTACAGCAATTGAAAGGAATTTAGAGTTACGACCTTTGATTACAGAAGTCACACCGGTGATGGTCCCACCTGTGCCAACACCAGAAACAAAAGCGTCTACTTTACCTTCTGTATCAGCCCAAATTTCTTCGGCAGTAGTACGACGATGCACCTCAGGATTTGCAGGATTATCGAACTGCATAGGCATGTAAGCACTGTCGCCAATTTCTTGACGAATCGCGGTCGCACGCTCAATCGCACCACGCATTCCCTTAGCACCCGGCGTTAAAACAATTTCAGCACCAAGCATGCGTAATAAAACGCGACGCTCAACCGACATCGTTTCGGGCATGGTTAAGATACATTTGTAACCACGTGCGGCGGCAACGAAGGCCAACGCAATACCGGTATTACCAGAAGTAGGCTCAACAATCGTTCCACCTGGCTTGAGGCGACCATCGCGCTCACCCGCTTCGACCATCGCGCGACCAATACGATCTTTAACGCTCGAGAGCGGATTAAAGTACTCGAGCTTAACTAAGATCTCAGTGTTCAAACCTTCGGTCACTTTGTTCAAACGAACAAGAGGCGTACGACCAATAGTTTCTAAAACGTTTTTATAGATAGGCATGGCTAATGTTGAGTAGATTACTCATGTATATAGAAAATAACCTATTTATGGGCAACCACAAATAGATGAAACTAAGACCGAAAAATGCCTAGTATCGGCGTTTTTGATCAGCAGGCGGACGAGGTGCAGTATCACGCAAACGGAAAATAATACGAGCTTGGGTTAAGTCAGACGGACTCATTTCGACTTTCACACGATCGCCAGGATTAATTCTGATAAAGTTTTTGCGGAGACGGCCTGAAATTCTTCCGAGCACCACGTGCTTATTAGGAAGTTCAATGCGGAACATAGTTCCAGGTAACACCTGTAGGATTTTGCCTTCGAGTTCGATAACGGGTTCTTCTGCCATGCCTTGTAGGCTCTATCCATGCAGGGAAAGGGTCAAAGTCAACACCTCGTATAAAAGAAAGTCATCCCCGCTTGCCAGCAGCCTGTGACTTTAGATTGTTTGAGTATGGAAAGTGAAAACAGCCCAATTAGGCCGCATTTAAGCTGCCCCTTTGATAAGCTTCATCCTTCACAATTAGTTCGTGATGATAAATTTTTCATGTCACTCGCATTCAATTTAGCGGTGGATGCCTGGCGAATTGATGAAGTGCCCATCGGTGCGATCATTGAACGTGGAGGCGAAATTATTGCCGCGGCCCACAACGAAGTCGAGCGCTCGAACGATCCCACCGCACATGCAGAAATTCTAGCCATCACCCAAGCCGCCAAAAAAATCGGCGATTGGAGACTCAATGAATGCACGCTCTACGTCACCAAAGAACCCTGCCCGATGTGTTCAGGGGCGACGATTATGAGTCGACTGTCCCGAGTGGTCTTTGCCTGGGGTGATCCCAAAATGGGTTGCATGGGCGGAGCTACTCCACTCCACAGCTTACCTAAGTTGAATCATCGCGTCACCGTCACCTCAGGAGTCTTAGAAGAGCCCTGCAAGGAAATCCTCCAAGCCTACTTTAATATGAAACGCGGCCGAGATTCCGAGGCAACGGCTTGACCCACCGCGACTTCCTGCAATTACTTCATCACAGACTTTACTATTTCTTATGAGTTACACCCTCCCAACCCTCGCCTATCCTACCAACGCACTCGAACCACACATCGATGTTGCCACGATGGAAATACACCACGGCAAGCACCACAACGCTTACGTGACTAATCTCAACGCAGCGCTCACTAAAGAACCTAGTTTCGCTGCAGGCACTGATGTAGACGCACTCATCGCTGATCTCTCCAAAGTTCCTGAGTCCATTCGCACTGCCGTTCGCAATAATGCCGGTGGCCATGCGAACCACACGTTCTTCTGGAATTTACTTTCACCCAACGGCGGCGGCGAACCTGTAGGTGCTCTTGCTGAAGCTATCCAAAAAACTTTTGGTGGCCTCGAAGGTGAAAAAGGTCTCAAAGCTCATTTCAAAACCGCCGCCACAGGTCGCTTCGGTTCCGGTTGGGCTTGGCTCGTTGTTAAAGCCGATAAATCCATCGCCGTCACTTCGACCCCTAACCAAGACAGCCCTCTCATGAAAGGTGTTGCCGACGTTAACGGTCACCCTGTTCTCGCTCTCGATGTTTGGGAACACGCTTACTATTTAAAATATCAAAATCGTCGTCCTGACTACATCGACGCATTTTGGAAAGTCATCGACTGGAAGAAAGCCAACGAACTCTACGTTAAAGCTATCAGTTAATTCCAGTTTCAACCCACAAAAAGGCGACTCACTCGAGTCGCCTTTTTTGTGTCGGTTTAACGGCCGCGTCGAATTTCCGAGCCGACGAAACGAATCGAAACACGCCAGACCTTCTTCATGCGGGTATGAATCTGTCCGGTTTTTACATCAAAGGATTCAGGTATCTCGATGCGGTGAAGATCAACCACGGCATGGAATCCACGCTCGGAGAAAATGTCGATGAACATGGCCAAAGCCAAGGTGTCTTCAAAGAGCGAGGCTTCACTGTTGATATGGGCCTGACCCGAAATCGCGTGCGCCTGAATAATGGGTAAAAACTTTTGTTGAATTAAATCCACCACCTCACGGAAAAGTTTTTGGTGACGTTCCGCGTAATCATCTAGGCGTAAGACTAAATCCTGTCGGGCGTGCTGACTGATCTGATTCGAAAGCGGTATACTTGAAATAATGTCGTAGGTTTCTTCCGAGAGTTCGAGTGAGCTCTGGTACTGTAACTCTTTTATAATTCGAGCCTGTACTTCCGGTATCGAACCTTGAGCGTTAATAAAGTGATAGTGGAAAATATCGCGCAGTGACTGCAATGGCTCGTAGGTACGCTCTTTGAATATGCGATAGCGATTGCGAGCTGCTTCGGCAGTTAAGTCGGTCTTACGCACTTCCGCCAAAGGTAAACCCTCGGCTTCAGCTTTCTTATTGAACGCTAAAGTCTGCTCACCGCGCATTAATTGACGGCGTACCGACTCATTTTCATCAATGAAAAGGACCAGAATATGATAATGGGGCTTAGGGAATTTTATCGCGTTCGGTGAGGCTCTAAATTCATGACGTAACTCGTTCAATCGTGCGAAGAGGTGCTTTAAGCATTCAACCTGAACCATCGAACGAGGAAAACCGTCAACAATAGCACCGTTGGTAAATTGAGGCTCAAGTAACTTCCTAAAAAGTAATTCTACGACTTCGCGATCTCCGGCCAGCATACCCGCATCAATACGTTTACGCGCTTCGGCGCTTGAAAGTAGGTCGCTGATTACGATAGGAGCTGCCGCGTAATCACGATACTGCTGAATAAAGTCGGTGTTGGTGCCCTTACCTGCACCAGGGGCGCCATTGAGCCAGAAAATTTCTCGAGGAAAAAATAACTTATCGCGGCCAATCTCGCGCTCGAGGCTTGTCCATACTGACTCAAAAATAATCTGTGCATCCTTCACCTCTAAATCGGTGACATTGTTGTTGGCTGAACGTGCAGGTGCTTCACTCATGATGGGCAAACAAATTTCTTAGGCATGAGGACTCACTCTGCCAATCAAAAACCCTCATTAAGGCTTTACGCTCTTATTTTGAACCTCATCTGAGCCAGGTTTAACCAAAGGTAATCCAGGCTCGTCGGAACGATTACGACGAAACTGGTATCGATTGATATCTTGCATCGATAACTGATCTACCGTCTTGGAAATAACACGGTCAGATGGACTGGATGGTTTCACATCATAGCGACCATTCTTGTCATTGGATAATCGATTTTCAATCCCTTGAACGGTAGCGACCTTGCCCGACCAGTCAGCGGTTTGTCGATCAATGGATTTTACTTCGATGACATTTTTATTTTTCAACTCACCACGATCAAAAGTATCCCCAACTTCAACCTCAGCTTTTTTACGTCCATACACATCATACTTACCACTCCAGGTATCGAAAGTAACAATATTCTCACGCGAATAGGGAGTGTTCGTGTTTAACTCTGCTTTGTTGGTATCAAATTTCTTATCTGCGACATTGGACATCTTAGAGGCATTTTTGAGTGCCGAGTTAAAATCTACCGATGAGTCTACTTGTTTGCTTCCGCCATTACCTGAAAGAGCGAAGGGAACTTTTCGTCCGTCACTCGTAGTCATACCCGTCGAAACGGTGGGACTTTGCGCAACGGGTTTGGGTACTTCTGAATTTGAAACAACGGGCCGAGTAGTTGGAACGCTAGGTTTAGAATTTGGAATCGGATTTACGATATTAGCCTCAATGATTTTTCCGTTCTCATCATACTTAATTGTCTGAGTGCCCTCCACTCCTCCCTCCGAGGTAGCAGTAAAACCAGCTAAACGTGGATTCTCTGGCTTAGTCTGGGCAAGTAATTCGATGCCACAGCCTAAACAAAAAAATAATACAACTGGAGTCAGTTTACCCACTAGAGGGATAAACTGACTCCAAATCAGAAAATCTCAATCCAGACTTACGGATTAAGGAATGGGCTGTGATTTCGCCTTCCAGATGCCGTTGGCGTAGTCGCCAATCGAGCGGTCAGAAGAGAATTTAGCACAGCGAGCAACGTTGCGGATAGCCATAGCGGCCCAGCGACGGCGATCAGCGAATGCTACTTCCACCTTCTCTTGGGCTTGGATATAACTCCTGAAGTCAGCCAATACGAGGTAGGGATCTCCACCTTCAACGAGTGAGTCCGCCACGGGAGACAAAGCGCCGGGTTGCTCGGGCGTGAAAGTATCGGAACGAAGCCAGTCAATAATCGCTGCTAACTCGGCATCGTGATTGAGAACATCTTGTGGCGAGTAACCATGTTTGTGCAACTCGGCAACGTCTTCAACTTCTAGGCCGAATATGAAAATATTTTCGTCCCCTACTTCTTCATGAATCTCTACATTGGCACCATCTAAAGTTCCAATCGTCACCGCACCATTCAGAGCCAACTTCATATTGCCGGTACCTGAGGCTTCTTTTCCAGCAGTAGAAATCTGTTCCGACAAATCAGCGGCTGGAATAATTTTCTCGGCTAAGGAAACACGGTAGTCAGGCAAGAAAACGACTTTTAACATCCCACGCACGCGGGAGTCATTATTGATGACCATAGCGACGCGGTTGATGGCATGTATAATGTGTTTAGCTAAAGCATAACCAGGGGCGGCCTTCGCACCGAAAATACAAACACGCGGCTGTATTTTGACATTCGGATTATTTAAAATCTTACGATATAAATAAAGGATGTGCAACAAGTTGAGGTGTTGGCGTTTATATTCATGCAAACGCTTGATTTGAACGTCGAACAAAGCATCAGGCGATACTTCCACCCCAACTAATTCTTTAATTTTAGCGGCTAACTTAACTTTATTAGCGTGCTTGATTCCCATGAACTCAGCTTGGAAATCTGGGCGATCGGCGAGTGTATCGAATTTCTTAAGTTGCGATAAATTTGTTTCCCAACCTTTACCCGTAATCTTATCACATAAGTGAGCTAAGGCCGGATTACAGCCGCGAATCCAGCGACGCGGAGTGACACCATTCGTAACGTTAACAAACTTCTTCGGCCAGAGTTGATCAAAACTCGCAAAGAGATGCTCGCGCAGCAAACGGGTGTGTAATTCCGCAACGCCGTTTACATGATGCGAACCCACCACCGCGAGGTGCGCCATACGTACGCGTTTCACTCCACCCTCTTGGATAATCGACAGCTCGGCCTTCTTCGCATCGTCATTGGGCCAATGGCGATCAACCTCTTCTAAGTGGCGACGATTGATTTCATAAATAATTTCTAAATGACGTGGGAGAACTTTTTCGAAAAGCGGAACCGACCAAGTTTCGAGCGCTTCCGGCAAGAGTGTGTGATTGGTGTAACTAAATACCTTGCTACAAAGACTCCACGCGTGATCCCAACCCAGACGATGCTCATCTACCAAGAGACGCATTAGTTCTGCGACAGAAATTGAGGGGTGAGTGTCATTTAACTGTATCGCAATCTTATCGGAAAGATTTTCTAAGTTCTTATTGAGACGAAGATGTCGGCGTAAAATATCCTGGAGTGAGCAGGACACGAAAAAGATTTGTTGAACGAGGCGAAGCTCTTTTCCGCTTTCGGTGCTGTCGTTAGGATACAAGACTTTAGAAATCGTTTCGCTGACGTCGCGTTCACGGACAGCTTCCACATAACCACCGCGATCAAAGGCTCGGAAGTCGAACTCCGTTGTCGCACGCGATTCCCATAATCGGAGGAAGTTCACACTCGAGGCATTAAATCCGGCGATAGGAATATCCCAAGGCACACCGAGTAAGTCTTTGGTTTCTACCAATTCCGATAAATGATTTCCGCAGTCATCAATCTTGTTCACGACTCGACCATAAAGCGGAACACGGACGTTAAAATTCGGACGGCGAATTAACCAAGGATTATTATTCGAAAGCCAAGCATCGGCCACTTCGACCTGACGACCCTGCACAAAGGTCTGACGGAATAAACCAAACTCATAGTGAATACCGTAGCCGATAGCTGGAATGTCCATTGTGGCCAAGGAATCCAAGAAACAAGCCGCCAAACGACCCAATCCCCCGTTACCCAGGCCCATGTCGGATTCATCATCCGCAATGTCTTCTAAATCCTGACCTAAATCCTTGAGAGCGACATTAGCTACCTGACGCATTCTCAAATTAACCAAATTATTCGTCAGCACTCGTCCCATTAAATATTCCAAAGATAAATAATAAACACGACGGACGTTTTTAGTCGAGTGAACGGCTTGGGTTGCGATGTAGCGCTCCAACATCAGATCGCGAGCCGCCATCGACGTAGCCAACCACCAATCGCTTTTTGTTGCCGTGATTGGATCGCGAGCGAATGTACTTTTTAAATGTTTTAAAATGGCATCACGAAAGATCGCTACCTCGCTCGCCGAAGGAGCGTCGGATGATTTAACAGCAACGGACGACTTCTTAGTGACTATTTTTTTCGCTGGCCGTGACTTGGCTTTAGTCGACTTCAAAGAGGATTTCTTTTTCGAAGGCATAGTTGTATTTAAGACATAGAGCCCATAGCCACAAGCGAGCCAAAACCGCCTCAACCCCCCGCCAACTGCTTCAATGTATTTAAATCAAGCTTGCCCGTGCCCAAAATCGGTATCTTGGGTACTTTTTTAAACATTTTAGGTATCCATAGGTTGGGTAGACCCGCCGCAATCAAACCCTTCCGGACGGTTTCGATATCCAAGTCTACGGCATGGAGAACGACCAATTGCTCCCCCTTTTGTGAGTCGACCTGCGAACTCACCGCTAAAACAATCTCAGCACTACCCTCAAGATTCAAAACCATCGTTATCGCTTGCTCGACAGTGCCGTGCGGAACCATCTCGCCTCCAATTTTTGAAAATCGAGAAAGTCGTCCGGCTAAATATAAAAAACCATTTTCATCCATTCGTGCTAAATCGCCTGTGCGATACCACCCATCGACCAAAGCTTCCCGCGTGCGATGTGGATCACTCAAATACTGATTAAAAATATTGGGTCCTCGCACTTCGAGTAATCCCGTTTCTCCAGGTGCTAAAATTTTATTCGTGTCTACATCACGAAAACGGACTGCGATTCCAATAAGCGGTCGACCCACCGATCCAATTTGATGTCCTTGCCAAACACCATGGGGGGCTTCGGGATCAATTTGACTAGGAACATTAACGGAAATCACCGGACTGGCCTCTGTGATACCATAACCTTCCAGCATTTGAGTATCGAGCACATCAGCAAAACCTTGAACTAGATCTTCAGGTAATTTTTCAGCTCCAGCCACAACCCACTCCAAGGACTGCAAATCTTCTTTGGTAGCACGTCTTAAATAGGGACGCAGGAATGTAGGTGTACCCACTGTGATAGTCGCACCCTCCTCTTTAATCGCATTAATACAAGCAACCGTATCCAAAGGTGATGGTGTGGTAATAAGTACAGTTTCACGTGAGATTGCATACCAAATTCCAACCGTGAATCCGAAACTGTGAAATACCGGCAAACTGGATAAGAGTTTAGAATGTTCAGGAAGAATATCCGAGTCCTCAATCTGTCTTAAGTTCGCGAGAAGATTTCGATGACTTAAAACCACACCCTTAGGATCACCCGAACTGCCGCTGGTAAATAGCAAAGCGGCCTCGTTATCACCACCGTGTCGTGGAACTCCAAGAACCGAACAAGCTAAACGTGTCGGCAAGAATGGCAATAGTCCCAACCATCCAGCAATCTTCCAACGTTTAATTTTTTGTAATGCGTCTCCGATATCGATGAAGTTTCCTGACCAAGGAAAATCGGGGAACTTTTCATTGAGTTTTTCTTTAAAAACTTGAGCGGAAATAAAGGAGTCCACATCAGCTTGCTTAAGACAGTGTAACAACTGCGTTCGACCTAAGGTGAAATTGATATTCACGGGTACCTTATCGGCTAACACACAGGCAATATTTGCAATCGTCGCACCAATGCCTGGCGGAAGTACAATCGCCACGCGATCTTTACTCGTAGATTTTTTAAGGGTTTGGGCAAAAAACCATGAAAGGGTCAGAATCAAATACCCCGAGAATGTTCGACGCTTTTCCGTGCGATCGATGACTGCCGTGCTATTACCTTTTAACATCAAGCCCTGCACCACGTCCTGAGCTAAATGGCCCTGTAACGACGGCCTTAAAGCAAAAGCGGTCGAAGCCAATTCGAGTAATTTTAATCGAGTGGTTGCATACTCAGTCGCTGGATAAGGCTGACCCCAAACTGCCGAAACTGGACGACGAAAATGTTTAGGCATTTTCCAAAAAAACTTTCCGCCTCTAAAACTAAAAATCGATCCCCATAATCCATCAATCGCAACCGGCATGATCGGAACATTCGCTCGACGGGCAATCAGTTCGAACCCACGGCTTAATGGTAAGATTCCACCGTTACGCGTGACGTGTCCCTCAGGGAAAATACAAACCACCTCTCCGTCTTTTAGGGCATCGGATGCTTTATGAATAGCGTCTTTAGCTTTGGATTCCGCCACGGGGATCGTGCGCATCGTACGCATAATGAATCGCGTCATCCAGTTACGCTCAAAACCTTCGAATGATAGAAATTTAATCGGCCGAGGTGAAATCACTCCGAGAATGACAACATCCACATAGGAAACGTGATTACATACCAAGAGCACCCCGCCCTCCTTTGGCATATTTTCGATTCCTACTACACGTAATCGATAAAGAATTCGTACTAAAATTAAGAGCGCGGTTTGTAGGAAAAAATAAAACCACCACATGCTCGGATGCTTATTTTTTCCACGCCAAAGCGAACAAAGTACAAATAAAGTAACGAGGCCCAACGCTAGCGTGAGCAATCCTAGCAAAAAGATAGAGGTAAACAATAATACCTGCACTGCATACCGATAAGTGGAATTGTGTCATGGTGCAAGCCGAGTCCTTTCGAGATTGACCCCTCCCTATTAAACGTTGGCTTTAATCTTCTCGCATGCGCGACTACGTCCTCAGGCGGCTACTCTTGATTCCCTTAACTTTCTTCGGGATTACTTTGGTCGCTTTTCTTATGACGCGACTAGTGCCTGGTGGACCCATCGAACGTGCCATGGCCGAGAAAGTTCAAGCTCAACAAAAAATGGTCGGACGTGTCGGCTTGTCCGCCAACGGTCCTGCCTCGCCCGAAGAACTCGATAATCTAAAAAGACAATATGGTTTCGATCGTCCAGTCCTCGAAGCCTACGGTGTTTGGCTCGGTATCCTACGTGGCCAAAATAACTGGGCCATTACGCGAGTCGATACCGTCGGACGCGGTGAAGTCGATGTAATGTCAGCCAAATCATCTTCGACTCAAAAAGTCTTTATCCAAAGAAACACCCAGGGTGAATTAAGCATCAGCACCAAAGACTCACTAGATATTAGTCAGTGGAAGGTTGAAGCAACGCCTCTACCTAATGATACCAATAAAAATTTTCGCGTGATCGTCTTTCAACCTCAGTTTAATGGAATTCTCCAAGGTAATTTCGGATACTCCACTGAGAGTGATAAACCAGTGGTCGATTTAATCCTACAAAAACTTCCACCCTCAATGTGGTTCGGTTTTTGGGGCATGATTATCGCTTACTTTATCGCTGTACCCCTCGGAATCAGCAAAGCCATGCGTAATGGTTCACTCTACGATAGCGCCTCGTCTGTTCTAATATTTTTCGGCTTAGCGATTCCTGGATTTGTTCTCGCACTCAGTGGATTGTATTTATTCTGCTTCCATTTTACACTCCTACCGCACTCTGGATTTAATTGGGACGAACCGATTAAATCTACAATTCTTCCTTTAGCCTGTGAAAGTGCCGGTGCGTTCGCCGCAATGACGATGTTCATGAAAAACAGCCTCTTGGACAATCTCTCAGCCGATTACATGCGCACCGCTAAAGCAAAAGGCGTCAGCTCGCGCCGTGCACTATATGTGCATGCCTTACGAAATTCAATCATTCCCCTGGCGGCTTCGTTCGGACAAAACATAGGCTTCTTTCTTACGGGCTCGTTCCTCATTGAATACACGTTCGATATCGATGGCATCGGGCTTTTAAGTTACGACGCCTTAGTCCACCGTGACTTTCCTGTCTTTCTCGGCCTGCTCACCCTTTCGAGCATCGTGCTCTTAATTGGAAATATTCTTTCCGACCTCTGCGTGGCAGCAGTGGATCCACGCATTCGTTTCCAAAAATGATTGCCCTGAGTCCCATCACCCGACGTCGCTTTGCGAAATTCCGCTCCATCAAACGGGCGTGGTTTTCGCTCATCATCATCGGCACTTTATGCCTCTTGGCCCTACTCGGACCTCTCTTAATTGGTTCGCGAGCCATTGTAGTTAAATACCAGAGTCACTACCGATTCCCAATAATGGAAGGCGCCATTAGCGGACGTGAATTTGGATTAGCACAAGAGAACGAACCTAACTATCGTCGACTCCAAATCCTCTTAAATCAAAAAGCAGTGGGAGATTGGGTTTTGCTTCCACTCATACCTTTTTCTCCCACCGAAGTTTCCGAAGTTTATTTACCAGTAAAATCTAAAAACGAGGGTAATACTAAAATTTATTTAAATCCCGACGACTCAGTGATTCTTGATAGTAGAATTTTTATTTTAAATCCCGATGGAACTCGCGGGAGCACTTGGTCAGTACAAAATGGTAAGCTCGATGGAGAGTTTAGAATTCGGGATCAATCAGGTGA
>CAIOLH010000233.1 GCA_903859115.1 uncultured Opitutia bacterium
CATTACCTTGTCTTGATCGTAGTCGGTGATCTTCGTTACCTTCACGCCATCGATTTCTTTAGGTGGGCTATTGCGCCAGGAACTGACAATGCGACGAATCGCGGCGGCACCTTCGGCACCTTCGAACGAAATATTTAAGAGATCTTCGACGTGTGCACCGTTGGCTAAATGCAAGGCGTCCAAAGCATCGAGGAGCGTACGACCACGCGAACGAAGAATGGCAGCATATTCGCAAAGCATCATCACGGCACCATTCGCATCTTTATCCCGCACCGCGTCGTCACTGAGATATCCATAGCTCTCTTCAGCCCCTAAAAGAAAGAAGTTTCCGTTGCGGAGCGCGAGTGGCGCACGTCGATTCAATGGCAGATTATAGAAATCGGCTGTTCCGCTTTCAGAAATCTTTTTCGACCATTTTTCTAATTTACGTCCAATCCACTTAAAGCCGACGAGGGTTTCTAAACAGCGGACGCCATGTCGGTTACAGATTTTTTCTACAAGGGGCGTGGTCACAAGTGATTTAACAACGACCGCAGAGGTAGAACCAGTGGCTGGAATAATTCCGTTATCTTTTAAAACAGATATTCTAAATTCGGTTAGGAGTGCGGCGACTTCATTTCCCGTGAGTAAGCGATAGTCGTCTTGGGCTTGGCGGCAAGCGACACCGACGCGATCAGCGTCAGGATCCGTAGCTAAAACAATATCCGCGTTTAGTTCAGTCGCTAATTTTAAAGCGAGAACATAGGCTGCTGGATTTTCTGGATTAGGTGAAGGAACGGTCGGAAAGCGTCCATCGTGTTCGCGCTGTTCTTCGACCACGTGTGGATCAATCCCCAGTCGGCGTAGGGCCGGAATCACCATCACATCACCGGTGCCGTGGAGATTAGTGAAAACGACGCTAGGTGCATGCCGACCCATAATTTCAGGGTCAATCACACCTTTTACTAATCTGTTTAAATAAGCTTCTTCGGCAACTTGAGCAACGGACTGCACGCCATTCAAGTCTATTTCTAAAAATGGAATCACTTCGGCGACTTCGATTTTTCCAACTAAATCAACAATCGCAGTATCGGCAGGAGGAGTCACCTGGGCACCATCGTGCAAGTAACATTTAAATCCATTATCGTGCGAGGGATTATGACTCGCTGTGATGACGACTCCGGCGTGCGCTTCTAGATGACGCAGAGTAAAACTTAGTTGTGGTGTCGATCGAGGTCCGGAAAAAAGAAAAGCTTCACCGCCCAATTTAATCCAAGCCGATGCGAGAAGCTCGGCAAAGTGTTTTGAAAAGTGACGGACATCATGAGCGATCACTAAACGTGGCTTTGCTTGATTGGCTGAAACATGTTTCCACAAACCCAAGCCTGCTCTTAAAATATTAACATCATTTAAGCAGGCTGTCCCCACCGCGGCCCGGATGGGCTGACCGCTAGAATCTATTTCATTAGACGCACTCATGCGGCCAACCGTGCGACCGCGCATACCGCCGGTACCGAAAGCAATTCCTTTGTAAAAACGATCCTCGATTTCGGCCCAAGCAGATTTTTCGATTAAATCTGTCAAACTCTCGGTAATGGCCGAAGGCAGATGTTTAGTTTCTAACCAGCGGGAGGCATTATTGAAAGTAACTGCAGAAATTTGGCCCTCGGACTGTGCGGACTTTAAAGCCGCAATGACCGTATTAGTAGCATTCATAATGAGCGGCATCATTGGCAGTCTTAGCATAGGCAACAAGCCAATTAGAGGGGGAGGCGGGGGTTGACACTGACCGTGCAATGTTAAGGGTTATTTATATGTCTGAAAACCGTCCACCCAAGCACACCAAAGCTGATGACGACCGTAATTTAGTCGTCGTAGATGAAGATTTTGCCAACGCCGACGCCGAGGATCGCCTCTGGCTATTCTGGGAAAGAAATAAAACGGTCATCGTTCGATCCATCACATCCGTCGTCGTCGGAGTTCTCGCATTCTTAGCTTTTTATTTTTGGAAAGAAGCCCAACACGAAGCCCTGGGAGAATCCTATGTCGCCTGCCAAGACGAAACCGCACGTCGAGCTTTCGCAGCGGCTCACCCGAAAGAACCTTTAGCCGCCATTGCACTGATCGAAGTAGCTGACGAGTTACGCAGAAAAAATAAATTAGCGGAAGCAGCCAAAACTTATGACGAAGCAGCGGCTATCGCAGCCATCGCCGGTGAAACTCCTGCGGTTAATGCTATCGCAGCGAGAGCAAAACTTTTTTCCGGACTCAGTCGCCAGGAATTAGGACAAGCGAACGCTGAAGCGATCATCACCAGTGTCGCTGAAGATAATTCTGCCCCTGAAACTTTGAAAGGTTATGCGATGTATGTTTTAGCTAACTTAGCGCTTACTCGCGGTGATAATGCTAGCGCAGCCAAGTGGATTAACCTCATGGATAAGCGCCTGCAAGCTACACATGTATGGGCCCAAGATAAAGCCTGGTTAGTGCGTTCCGAGCCTGCTTTATTGACTCCGCTCAATCCTGATCCGATTCCCTCCAAAGGAAAATAAAATGACCGAACCCACGACGCAGCCCGTTGCCGCCGTGGTGGCTGAATTACTGACTAAGCGATACGGTTCACTGACTGCGATCGAGGATTTATCTTTCACCGTAGCGCCGGGTGAGATTGTGGGATTTCTAGGTCCCAATGGTGCCGGTAAATCCACGACGATGAAAATTTTGGCGGGGACGATGGCGGGCACTTCAGGCCGGGCCACCATTTGGGGCGAATCGGTTTCACTGAATCCCGCTGCCGCGAAAAGCCATTTAGCCTACATGCCAGAAAATAATCCGCTCCCCGATGATTTACGGGTCGAAGAATATTTAACGCTGCGCGCAAAACTAAAGAATGTGGCAAATAATGATGTTCAAGCGCGCGTCGAAAAAGTGATGATTGACTGTGATCTTATTCGCCGCGCCAAGGGTCGACTCATTGGACAACTCTCCAAAGGATTTCGTCAACGGGTGGGTATTGCCGATGCCCTGCTCGCTCAACCTAAAGTTATTATTTTAGACGAGCCGACGATTGGCTTGGATCCCCATCAAATTTTAGGGATTCGTGATTTGATTCGTTCGCTGCGCGGGCAAATGGCCGTTCTGATTTCGAGTCACATTTTACATGAAGTCGAACAGGTCTGTGACAAGGTCGTGATTATTAATCGGGGGCGTCTAGTGGCTCAAGGTAAGACCGAGGACTTACGGCGCGAACTTTTACCCAACGCGGTCTTTAAACTAACGAGTAACACTCCCCTCACCCAGCTATTAGAAATTTGCTTACAAACGGAGCGCGCAACAAAAATTGAGATTCAGGAAAACCTAGCGGGGGGCTGGGTATGTTACCAAATTACTCTTCCAACTGCATCGCCCATCAGAGAAAACTTAGCATCTTATTTAATCAAAGCGGGTGTTGAGTTGCGCGAAATAGCCGAAGAGCATTACGGCTTAGAAGATATTTTCTTAGCGGCCACCCGACGAACCACGAACGACGGATTAAAAAACTAAGATGCGACACTTTAAAACATTACTTTTTCATGAACTGAAACTTGCGCTTTATTCTTGGAACACTTGGGCCACGGCGGGACTTTTTTTGACCCTGATGGGTACCATTTATTGGTTCGCATTATTAGAATGCAGTCGATCGCCCCAATCATGGACGCCGGTGGAAGGAACCTTTAAATTATTCTGGCTACCCTTGCTGTGCATTTTGCCACTGCTGACGATGCGGAGTTTTTCGGAAGAACGTCGAGCAGGCACACTGTCATCGCTACTCACTACGCCCGCGAGTATTGCGGCTATCGTCTGGGCTAAGTTTTTATCAGCATGGATTACCTGGGTTATATTTTGGCTGGGATTTATTCCATTCACGCTACTGGTGAATCTTCGCCTCGGTTCATTAAATGAACAGCGGCTCAGTGATCCGAGCGTTCTCATTGGTGCTCTTTGTTTTATTTTCATGAGTGGACTGCTCCACGTAGCTATCGGAATTTTATGCAGTTGCCTCACTCGAAGTTCAGCTCTCGCCGCCTTACTCACCTTCATCACACTCTTAGGTCTGACCGCCGCGGGCGGAGCTTTAGAATCTTTACCCATTGAAAGTTGGACGTGGTTAGGTTGGCTGCGCGAACCTGCTTCGCATTTAAGAACATTCGGACACCTCCAAGACTTTGCAGCGGGCGTCATTGATTCACGTCCACTCGTTCTTTATATTACTGGAAATTTATTATGCCTAGGCTTGGCAATCTTAGCAGTGGAGGGCCAAGAATAAAATGAGTAAACCTGTCGATGATTTTAGTGTGGTGCGTCCGATTCGGAGATTAAACCGCTTAACACAAGTCTTTCTAGCTATTGGCCTGGCACTCATGGTAAATTTTTTAGCCGAACAAAGTGACTTTCGTTTTCGCTATGACTTAACCACGGATCAACGCCACTCGTTATCAGCTGAATCCGTCGAAACGATTAAAGTAGCCAGTCGGAAAAGCCCGGTTGGAAATAATAAAAATAAAAACTGGGTACGAGCCCTCGTACTGAACGATAACTTTTCTGAGAACGATGTTTCGTTGCGCATACAACTGGGGAAGTTGTTAGAGGCGTACAAAATTGAATCGAGCAAACAAGGTGATGAGTGGTTTAATGTAACCCAAGTCAGTAATGGTTTGAATCAAGAATTATTATCTGATGTAGCCGCACAAAATGGCCCACCCGCTCGCAATACTGTTTTAATTATTCTCTGTGGGACCCGCGTAAAATATATTAGTTCATCTGAATTAGTTGATATCAGCCCCAGTAATCAGGCCTTATTTAAAGGCGAGTCCGTGGTTACCTCGGCGTTATTAGAAGTCACCGAAGAACGACCTGCCATTGGCTATATCATTAAAGGACACGGGGAGTTGGGACTGGAAGACTCTTCGCCTTTACGCGGCATGTCACAGCTTTCTCGACAATTACGAAATCGGAATTTCACCCTGCGGACATTGGATTTAACTACGAGTAAGGAAATTCCGCGCGATACTTCGGTGTTATTCATCATGGGGCCGCAAATTGCGTTTTCTCCACTCGAAGTAGAATTAATTAAAACCTATTTATACGAAAGAAATGGTCGGGTCTTAGTACTGCTCGAACCCGCAAAAACGCACGGTCTCGATACTATCTTAAGTGACTGGGCGATTTTCTCACCCGACTGCGAGCTACAAGAACAGGATCCCTCTGGACGTTCGGCTGAAGGTGACATTGTTCTTCGTCGCTTGGTCGATAAGCCCAATGCTCTAACGCGCGTTCTCCAGGAACAAGACCTACCCATCATCGGCTCTCGTTTCAGAAATGTTAAGTTCGATGACGGCAGCACTCCGGATAGCACCCTTTCAGTTACTCCACTTATTTTCAGTTCTGATAATTCTTGGGGCGAAACCGATTATCAACGTCGCCCATTTAAATACGATATCAACCGCGATCAACCTGGACCACTCAGTGTAGCGGTAGCAGCTGAAAGAGCGGCGGGGATTCGTAAAGGCACCACCAGTTCAGGAGGTCGATTGGTGGTCATTGGATCATCCGACATCGCGACCAATCAAAAAATCAATCGAGGCGGCAACCAAGCCTTCATCATCCAAACCGCCGCATGGTTGGCGGATCGGGATAGAGCCGTATCCATTACCCCACGTGTTGCCAGCGCCTATCAAATTACCGCTACCGCTGCAGACTTTTGGGCTTTGGCCCTTCGCTTTGGTTGTATTCCCGCAATTGTTTTAGCACTCGGGCTTGCGATTTCTATTTGGCGTCGCAGAAATTAAGGCTCTATGCGGATTGCCCGCTCCACCCTTATATTGTTTATCGCCAACCTCGTCGTGTTTGGCTTGGTCTGGCGTGCGAGCATCACCCACACGGTTGCCCCTGTGAGCCAGAACTTACTTTTCCCCACCGGCATCACGGGTTTAGAAATTACCGATAACGGAACAAAAATTGCGTTAGAAAAGAAAGGTTCATTTTGGTACGTAAACTCACCTTACAAATGGGCGGCAAATTTATGGTCCGTCCAACGTATCATTGATGAACTACGTTTTATCGATAGCGAAAAAGGTTTTAGCGTGAACGAAGTAAAATCTAACGGAAGCAGCTTAGAGACTTATGGCCTTGAAAAAGCACGATGGACGCTGAAAACAATCACGGAGAATAACCAGACCCAGGAAATTAAAATTGGAGAGAATAAAGAAACTCACCGGTTGTTTATTTTAACATCAGACAGTCAAAAAATTATTCCGGTCAGCGATGCTCTGGCTGCCGCCATCGAAGCGAAGCCGGAGACCTATCGCGTAGATAAAGTTTTTGAAATTGCGGAATTTGAAATTCGTGCGATTTCCACCCGCCGAAAAATAAATAATGCGGACGTAGTAACCAATTTTTCTTACGAGGAACGCGCACGACCCGGCCGACGAGGACAAGGTGCGGAGTGGCGTTTTACCGCTCCCTTTGAAACACTCGCCGATCCTGAGCGAATCACCCAAGCCCTTTCCAACCTGGTTAATATTCGTGTGCTACAATTTGCGGAAAAAATGTCCGATGACATGGGACTAGCTGATCCCGTCATCCGTATTGCGCTAGAAGGTAGCTCTCGTCGTCAAGTTTTGCTGATTGGCAAACAGGGTATAAAAAATACGACTCAGTGCTGGGCGAAACTCGAAGAGAGTGATGCCGTGTTTCTCATCGAAACCAAAGACTTAGGCGGGTGGTATATTCCGAAAGCCATTCTTACCTCAACCCGCCCCGTTGATTTCGATCCAGAAATTGTTACTGGTTTTAATTTAAGTTCGGGCGGACGCACGATTACTCTCCACCGTTTAGAATCGACCGGAAAAGATACCCGCTGGGAAATTCCAGTTGTTCCCGGTTCTACCG
>CAIOLH010000234.1 GCA_903859115.1 uncultured Opitutia bacterium
CTCCGCAAGGAAGGCTTCCACCTTTATAAGAAGGGCTCCAAGGGAATCACTTACGCTTGTGGTGTGCGTCGCAAATGTCGCGACCCTCAAGCGACCTTCAGTGATTCGATGCAAAAGATTTTCGACAGCCTCGATAAAAATATCGGACAACAAACCAAAGACGTCGTTCTCTCCATCTCTGGTGAAAATGCCGATGATGAAGCCAAGAGCAAAGTCCTCGTTGATCTTAATTTCTTAATCAGCGAAGGCTACGTGGCGAAACTTCACGACGGTCGCCTCTTCGCTCAACCCGTTCTCAGCTCTCAGGCCAAAGCCAAAGAAGAAGCAGAGAATGAGGCAGAAGAAAAGTAAAGTCAGGGGACACGTGGGCAAGGTGACACGGGACGCGTGCACTGCACGCGAGGGGACAAGGTGACATGGGGACAAGGTGACACGGGGGAATGTCGGACGCGACTCAGTCGCATCCCTACCTACTTCGTTTCTAAAACAGGACTGAAGGCTTTGGCTTTTTCAGCAGCCTTAGATTTTTGTTCAGCAGAAATTTTCTTTTCGAGGTTATCCAGGCTGGCTTGGGCACGGATATGACCTTTGTCCGCCGCAATACTCCACCACTTGTAAGCTTCGACTTCACTATTATCCACACCTTCACCATTTAAATAGTGCAGGCCTAATTCAAATTGAGCTTCGTTCTGACCTTGTTGAGCTGCGCGTGTGAGCCACTCAACCGACGCGATATCATTCTTGGGCAGTCCGTTGCCAAAAGAAAACGCTGCACCGAGTTTGTATTGGGCCTCGGGGTCACCTTTTTCCGCTGCTCTAATTAATTGGTCGTTCGCCTCGATTTCTTTTTTTACTCGCTCGGCTCGAAATTCCAACGCTCGTTTTTGTCCGTCGGTGCGCTGAGTTTTATTTAAAATATTTTCAATGCTGGTGACTTTTTTATTCGCCTTGGTGTATCCCTGGCTCGCTGAGAGAAGATACCACTTATAAGCCTCGGCGTTGTCGCGCTGGCCGGCCCAACCCAACTCAAAACCTTCGCCGAGTTGGAATTGGGCGAGCGGATCCATTTGGTCAGCTGCTTTACTGAGCCACTGAGTCGCTTGAACGTCATCGACCGCAAATCCAATGCCACGATGATAAGCAGTACCGATTAATGATTGTGCTTTGACGTTTCCTTTTTCGGCTGCGATTCGATACCACCGCACGGCTTCGTTATTGTTTTCTGGCATCCCTACGCCCGACGCATGCATTTCGCCTAATTCGAAAGCGGCTTGGGCATCACCCTGCAGTGCTTTTTCCTGAAGTTGAGTGGCTTTGTCTTTGGGATTACAGGCAGCGACCATTAAGGCGAAGAGTAATATCCAAAGTCGAAGCGGGGACATGTCGGTCATAGCATCTTTTGGCTGGAGGCGGAGGCAAGTCTTACACAATGTAATCTTCGAACATGGCGACAATTTTATGCATGAAGTGGGGCACCAAGTATGGGCCGGAGTACGTGAATCGACTTCATTCGATGGTGCAACGCCATCTCACCATTCCGCACCGTTTTGTGTGTCTCACCGATAATAAAGAGGGTCTGCATCCCGGAATTGAGACCTTTCCGATCCCCAGCTTGAAATTACCCGCAGGTGCACCCGAGCGCGGATGGACGAAGTTGGTTTCATTTTCGCCCGATTTAACAGCCAAGGGTGGCCCTGAATTAAAAGGTGAAGTTCTTTTTCTTGATATCGATATCGTGATTGTCGGAAACATAAACTCCTTCTTCGAGCAACCGGGAGAATTCTTAATTATCCGCGATTGGCAAAAGGGACACTACACGGGGAATTCGTCAGTGTACCGTTGGACGGCGGGTCAACACGCAGATGTCATTGATTACTTCCGCAACAATTTAGATCTCATTCGTAAAAAGCATCGCAACGAGCAGGAATATTTAACCGCCCAGTTATCAGCTCAGGGCAAGGTCAGCTATTGGCCTGAGACTTGGTGCCGTAGTTTCAAACGTCACTGCGTGAAGTATTTTCCATTTTCATTTTTCCAAACGCCGACCATTCCTGAAGGTGCGAAGATTGTAGTATTTCATGGTGTGCCTAATCCGCCCGACGCCTTGGTCGGTCGCAGTGGAAAATGGTATCGTCGCGTTTTACCTACGCCTTGGATTGCGGAAAATTGGAAGTAACAGGTAGGGGCGCGACTGCGTCGCGTCCTTTCACTACCCCGTGTCACCGTGCCCACTTGCCCACGTGTCCCCTCGCGAGCTACGCTCGCGCCTTACTTCGACGACAATTCAACCACAGCACCTGATGACACAGCCTTCTTCCAATCAGCGGAAGCAACACCGGTTGTCTTATCAATGAAGATGGGCTGACCGTTGCCGTCGTCGGTGGTGTTAGCAGTCCAGATCACGTGTGAGTCACCGTAGCCGATATGGCCTCCGTCTGCACCCCAAACACCGGTGGTGGCATCCCAAGCACCAGCAGAGGAAAGTCCACGTGCCCAGAG
>CAIOLH010000235.1 GCA_903859115.1 uncultured Opitutia bacterium
CAGTCTTTACCCATGGGAACATCTTCTGGTTCCCAGTGGTTAGCTTTCATGGTTTTATAAAGATCATACGCCCACTGATATTTGAGTGGGAGAATATTAAAGAACATCGAGTCACGACCGTTGATGACTTGTTTGTTCTTAAATGCTTCTTCAGCTTTTGCTTTATCGAGGATGAATGTTTTTGGTCCGACTTTTACTGTGATTGTTTCCATGAAATTTTAGTAGGTAGAGAAAAGGGTTTTGTTAGAGGCCGGAAGGGCCGCTAGTTGTATTGGTATATCGGGAAATTATACTAGGGATAGGGGGTGTAAATACTATTTAACACCACATCTAGTGTTTTTTCTTAAATCACTCTCCATAGGGCACTTACAAAAAAAACTTTATTCACAATGGGGGTTTTTGACTATTTTTTTAAGGTTCGTACGGGCGGAGAGGATTTCGTCTTAAAAAAGCGTAAAATTAGCCAAGTTCAAATCTAAGTTATTGGTATTACTCACCGGGAAATTACCCCCTGAGGAGCGAGGTTGCTCAAACGGTAAAAATTTATTAGAAAGCCAATATAATGGGCAAAAATTCTGCGGCCGAAGAGATCAAAAACTCCCCTTCCCTCCTAAAAAATTTATGGGGAAAACAGGATTTAAAAGAGCGCGGATGGCTTGGACGAATTAAAGCAGTTTGCCGAGTCTTCATCACGAGCTGGAGAGGTATTGGGGAGAATCGCATACCCCAACAATCGGCGGCGCTGACCTATTACACGCTGATGTCGATCGGTCCGATCCTCGCCCTCGCGTTAACCATCTCTGGATACATTCTTTCACAACCAAACAGCAGCGAAGATAATTTAGCAAAAAAATCTGTCGTCGCTTCGATTCAATGGATTGCTCCGCAGATCAATGCATCGAATTTAAAAACACTTTCGGCAAAAAATGCGAGTGCTCCTGAGCCGACACAAAAGCTGCACGACATCAGTGAAAATTTAGATAAGATGGTGGATCAACTTTTAGCGAATGCAGCGAGCAGCGAAGCGGGGCTCATTGGTTTATTTTTTATTTTAGCGTTAGCGGTGCTGATGTTAAGTCGGGTGGAAGATGCGCTGAATGGAATTTGGGGAGTACGCGTTGGGCGACATTGGTATAAACGTTGCGTGAATTATTTACTCTTTTTAATTCTCTTCTTTTTAGTCGGAGCGACCTCTCTAACCATGTTATCGGCGGCCTCGATTGCCGATGCGATTGGCCAAAGTACCTCCTGGGTGGGCGACTTTTTAATCCGTCTGCCTATGGGCGAGGAAATCATTGAATTTATTAGTGGCAATGGGCCTTTGATTATCTCGTTCTTACTCCTTTGGGGGGCCTTCACCCTCTTTAATCGGATCATGCCCAATGGACGAGTGCATTGGAGTGCGGCGGCGATTGGTGGACTCTGTGTCACGGCGCTGATTATTGTAAATCATCAACTCTCCGCGCTCTATGTGAGCAAGGTGACGCATCTACAATCTCTGTATGGTGGAGTAAGTATTTTAGTGATTATCATGTTCGGAACTTATTTATCTTGGTTCTTCGTTTTACTCGGTGGGCAGCTGGCGTTTGCTTATCAGCATCGTCGCGCACTTACTCAAAATAAAAATTGGGAGCAGCTTAGCCACCAATCTCGTAGAGCGTTAGCGTTCACCTGTTGTTTAGAATCGTTGCGACGCTATGAAGCCGGCGAATCCGGAATTCTCGTGCAGGATTTAATTTTGAAAACGCATTTACCCAGTGGCGTCATTGAAAGCTGTTTACAAATCTGTAAGGAGAAAAATCTTTTAGAAGGTGATTTCAAAAAGCTTGGCATGAGACCCGTGAGGACGTTGGAAAAAATGACGGTGGGGCAATTATGGAAAGTCATTGATGGTGATATCGGAAGTGATGCGGATGATTTTAATGACCATGAAGATCCCGCGTTACGTGAGTTAGTACGTATTGAGAAAAACATTTTAGAAACGGCCGAGACGCGATTGACGTTGGGTCAGCTCGCGGCGCATCGATAAAAAAGCCAAAGAGGTTTCAG
>CAIOLH010000236.1 GCA_903859115.1 uncultured Opitutia bacterium
GTTCGACGATTTCTAGCCCATAACCGCTCAGACCGACTACTTTTCGGGGGTTATTGGTAATCAAACGGATTTGCTTAAGTCCAATGTGCGAAAGTATTTGGGCTCCGATGCCGTAATCGCGCGCATCCATGGAGTGTAAGCGAATGCCTTCATTGTCCGCCTTCACTCCGCCAAAGGGTTGCGCAACGTGAACGATGACTCCGGTGCCAGCTTTCGCCACAGCTGCAAAACTTGCGGAAAGGGAATTACCTTCACCAAAAGAGGAACCCTGAAATAAATCGCCTAATAGATTTTCACGTTGGACACGTACGAGCGTGGGCGAGCTTTGTGGCTGACCGAGAACGAAGGCTAGGTGTTGGCGGCCGTCGGGTAGTGAGCGATAAGCACGTAGTTCGAATTGTCCCCACTTCGATTTAAAAGGACTCGTAGCAATTAACTCTACTAATTTTTCGCTGCGGTGACGGTACTCAATGAGTTGCGCGATTGAAATCATGCGCAGATTAAATTTATTTTTTAATTCAATCAGTTCGGGCAGGCGAGCCATCGACCCATCTTCATTTAAAATCTCACAAATCACTCCGCTCGGATGTAGGCCGGCTAAAGAGGCTAAATCGACCGCCGCCTCGGTGTGACCAGCACGTTGTAACACGCCACCTGGGCGAGCCATGAGTGGAAAAATATGTCCGGGTTGAACTAAGTGTTCGGGCTGTGAATGCGGATCGGCTAAAATGGAAATTGTTTTCGCACGATCATAGGCACTGATGCCGGTTGAGATTCCTTCTGCAGCATCGACCGAAATAGCAAAAGCAGTGCGTTGTGATTCCCGATTTTCTGGAACCATCTGCGAGATGCCGAGACGTTTGAGTTGGTGTTCGACTGTGGGAACACAAATCAGTCCACGTCCGTGACGAATCATCATATTGACCGCTTCGGGTGTAACCTTGGAAGCAGCCATGACGAAGTCGCCTTCGTTTTCTCGGTTCTCATCATCCGTAACAATAACCAGTTTGCCCGCAGTAATATCTGCGAGGGCATCCTCGATGGTATCAAAAGGCTGGCTCATGAAATCGTTGGTAGGTGCAACTTGTCGGCAATGAGTGGGGGTGCAAGCGAGGAGATACTTTCACCCTCAATTTATTATTCGTACGTCAATTGCACCGTCATTTTACCATCGTTACTCGGGGTGAATCGAACCCAGTAGGCATTGAGCCATTCCGGTAATTGTACTTCAAGTGTCTGATGGGGTATTAAATTAAATGTCTCGTAAAAGCTGAACCGTCCATCACCCGCCACATCACATTCCATGATGACCGCGTTATTAGTATTACTATGATTTTCTAAAGTAATTTTTTTCTTATCATACCCAGTCATTAAATAGGGATCAGAAGGTTCGTTTGCTTTGACTAAAGAATTTTTCCACGGACCGCCGTGACCGCGAGGCTTGCCGAGCTTCCAAAGATCATCTGCGGCACCGACCCAAACAGCGGCTTGGTTGTCGGCTGAACGAATAATATGACGATTATTTTTTTCTGCCGATGGATTTATTCCACTGAGAACTAAAAGTCCGCGATAAGAACAATAATCATGAATCGCTAAATCGCTGGTCGCAATGGGTCTCATCCTGATCGCTCCCATCGCATTCATCGCAGGCAATTCGTAAAAAGTGCCGTGGGCTTGAAGGAGGTCGCGTTCAGTGCAAACTTCGCGCACCTTACGCAGTGAAGATTTTGCTAACAAGTTATTTTGGTTAATTTCAGCGGAGCGAGGAAGTCGCCAGCGTTGTCCATTCTCCGTAAAAATCACTGATGCTTCATCGCATGTAATTCCACCATTGGGAATTGTCGTACCTTGTTTAACTTTTTCTAAATTCACTTGATCTGAGGGCACTAACTGCATGTCAGCATTCAGTTCATAAAGTGAGCTAATTTTTGTTTCTCCGTTTTTGATCTCACTACTGAGTACATCGAGTGTGCTTCCACGTGTTAAAAGAAAAGCCCCCTTTGATGTTTCGTTATTAGCCTGAGATAATCCAGTAAAGATTGGGTCTGTATCGGCAGTGCGATTGTCTTTGTTGGCGTACTGTAAGGTAGCTGAGATTGTTGCTACATCGCGCTGAGTTTTAATCCGTAGCCAAATTCCTTCAAGACTAGTAGGGAAGTTAAACCAGTAAGACTTGGTTTCTGCTGGTAGGGTAATTTCTCTCCAGGTCGACCATTCATTATTTCCCTTCGAATCTATTTCGATTGTGAATACAGTAGTTGCCACTCCATCGTGCTCGAGGTGTAAAGCGCGTTTCGTAAAACCTGACAGTAAAAATGGATCGGACGGAATTTGAGCTTTAACTGATTCATTTAACCAAACGCTACCGTGACCCAACACGGGTCCCAAGTGGTCAGGTTTATCTAATGACGTGAACCAGAGATTAGATTGCGACTGTCCGGGTCCCGCCAGTTTTCCTTTAGCTTCACGCTTATTTAAAAACTCAGATTTAGCAGTATCATCGCATCCAAAAACGAGGCGGTCATTCCAACGCGTAAAATCACCAATGACTTTAAGATAAGTTGAGCGTGGATAAACCCCCGCAGAGTTTTTAACCGAAAATGTTTCAGGAAAATTCCAGAACATTCCGTGCATAGTCATGAGACGTGAACCAGGTTCGCCTATATCGCGAATACGCGGCCACTCCGTATTCCATCCATGAGCACCATCGTAAGTATGACTCGCCTTAGGTAGGCGATACGAATTCCACTTCCCATTTTCTTTCACCATTAAAATGACCGAACGCTCATCCCACCCGATGGTCCAAATGGGATCAGTTGCTGGATTTGCATTCCCTTTAATTCCGCCAGGTCCAGTGACCTCGGTGAATTGATTGCGCCGCACGAGTTGCCAATTGCCCGACCCATTCCATTCGCCGACTGCACCGCTATCAATATTCGGATTCTTTAGGGCCGTAGGAGTGTCTTCGCCGTTGTTCGCAATGATGACGACGCCTTGGCCGGAATAAAGACCTTTGCCGTGATACCCTGGAAGGGTTGACTGAAGGGTGGCGGGATTTTTTTCATCGGTCTGTCCTGGTTTTGGTTTATTTTTTATTTCTTTAATTAGACCCTTAACTGCTAAAGTTTGCACATCTACTTCGAAGA
>CAIOLH010000237.1 GCA_903859115.1 uncultured Opitutia bacterium
AAAACACCGATCAGAATCATGACCCACATGGTGGTGCGTTTTGCCGCAACGCCATCGGGATTAGTATAGAAGCGAACTAAGATGTGAGGCAGACCTGCGGTACCACAGACCAAAGCGATGATTAACGAATAAGTATAAAGAAGAGAGTAGGGCTTCTTGTTGGCTTCGATGGTGGCTTTCGCTTCAGGGGTCGGAGCCGCCGCAATGGATGCATCAACGGCCTTTGTGGTGAGCTTACCAAACGGCGCAATCCACTGTTCATCTTTCGGTGCCTTCGCTGGTAAAACTTTTCGTTCTACTTGCGATGCATTGGGTGCAGCCTTTTCAAAAGCAGTTTTATTAGCATCAAGGTGATGTTCGTAATGTCCGACAATCGAAGCTAAAATAAATATCGGCAGAGTGATGGCGAAAACTTTGAGCCAATACTGGAACGCTTGGACTAAAGTAATTCCTTTCATGCCACCGAGGGAAACGTTGAGCGTGATGACAGCTCCAACAACCGCTACACCGACCCAATAAGGAAGGCCTGGGAAAATATAAGCGAGAGTCGTACCCGCGCCCTTCATCTGAGGCATCGTGTAGAAGAAACCAATGAAGAGAACGAAGCAGACTGCGATTTTACGGAAGAGCGGTGAATCGTAACGACCCTCCGCAAAATCAGGAATCGTGTAAGCACCAAAGCGACGAAGCGGACCCGCGATAAATAATAATAAAAATAAGTAACCGCAGGCATAACACACCGGATACCACAAGGCGTCATAGCCCGTGGCCATAACCATGCAAGACACGCCCATGAAGGAAGCGGCGGAAAGGTATTCGCCGGAGATGGCAGAGGCATTCCAACCGACTGAGACGGAGCGACCAGCGACAAAGAAGTCACCCGCATTCTTGGATTTACCGGCAGACCAAAAACCCATGCCGACGGTGATGGCGACGGTGATGAGCGAGCAGACGGCAATCCACGGATCTACTTGGGAAACTTCGGCGAGGATCATGATTTATTTCTTTAGGCTGTCCTTCGCAGCCGCGGCTTCAGCATTTTCTAAAGCGATAGATTTTTTGATGAAGCAGAAGGAGATGATCCAAACGAAGGGAAAGAAGAGTACTCCGAGAATAAGCCAAGTGAGTGTGAATCCGGCCACACGTTGCGCCATCCACTCAGGTTGAAAATAATTGAGGAGGGGAAGGGTGATTAACGCAGTGACGAAAAATAGGGCACAGGTAATCGACAGCTTTAATTGGTCTCGCATCAAACGAGCCAAAAAGCCATCCGAGTGTATAGGATCGGAGCTCATAGTGGGGTGCACTAAGAACTACCATTTTTCGGCCATTGTAAAACTACAAAATAAAAAGGGCCGACATCGTCGGCCCTTTTGAGGTAATAAAACCAATATTATTTGGTGGTATACTCGGCTTGAGCGCCACGAATATTGCGCTTTTGCACCCAAGGCATGAGAGCACGGAGACGTTGTCCGGTCTTCTCGATACCATGATTTTCACCCTGCTTAAGGAGTTTGTTGTAATTCTTTAAGCCACCCTTGTATTCCTTCACCCACTGCTTGGTGAAAGTACCATCTTGGATTTCTTTAAGAATATCTTCCATCGCCTTACGGGATGCTTTGTTGATCACGCGAGGACCGCGGGTGATGTCACCATACTTAGCGGTTTCGGAGATCGAGAAGCGCATGCCGGAGATGCCGGATTCAACCATGAGGTCGACGATGAGTTTCAATTCGTGTAAGCACTCGAAGTAAGCCATCTCAGGTTGGTAACCTGCTTTAACGAGAGTTTCGTAGCCTACTTTAACGAGTTCAGAAGCACCACCGCAAAGAACGGCTTGTTCGCCGAATAAGTCGGTTTCGGTTTCTTCTTTGAAGGAAGTTTTGATTACACCAGCGCGGGTTGAACCAATACCTTTAGCCCAAGCGAGCGCGGTCTTGGTAGCTTTACCTGAAATATCTTGTTCAACAGCGATAAGAGCAGGAACGCCTTTACCTTCGACGTATTGTGCGCGAACAACGTGGCCAGGACCTTTCGGAGCGACCATCGCGATATCTACATTCTTCGCAGGCTTGATGAGTTTGTAGTGAATGGAGAGCCCGTGGATGAAGAGAACGGTCTTACCGCCTTTACCTAAATTAGGAGCGATGTCTTTTTCCCAGACGGACGCCTGCTTCATGTCAGGAATACCGACGAGCATGACGTCAGCACGACGAACAGCTTCAGCAGTCTCATAGACTTTGAAGCCTTTTTTCTTCGCAGCGGCAGCGGATTTGGATCCCTTATAGAGACCGACAATCACGTTGAGTCCGCTATCGCGAAGATTCATCGCA
>CAIOLH010000238.1 GCA_903859115.1 uncultured Opitutia bacterium
CTCGACGGGATGGATTTAGAACGCGAAAAGGGTATCACGATTAAGTGTCACCCGGTGACGATGAATTTTACCGCACCCGATGGTAAAAAATATATTTTAAATTTAATCGATACACCCGGACACGTTGACTTTGCTTACGAAGTCTCTCGCTCGCTCGCCGCTTGTGAAGGGGCATTACTTCTGATCGATGCCTCTCAAGGCGTCGAAGCTCAGACGGTTGCCAACGCAACACTCGCGATGGGACAGGGTTTAGAAATCGTTCCTATTATTAATAAGGTCGATTTACCGAGCGCACGCCCCGAGGAGGCCCGTCGTCAGGTTGAAGATATTTTAACCATCCCTGCACAAGACGCCGTTCTCGCTTCAGGAAAATCGGGCATCGGTATCGACGAGATTTTTGCCGCGATTATTAAACGCGTTCCGCCCCCACGCTGGTCGGAATATCCCCAACATCGCGCACTGGTTTTTGATTCATTATTCGATTCCTACAAAGGTGTTATCAGTTACGTTCGCGTTTTCTCTGGAACTTTCAAAGCCGGCCAAACGATTGAGCTGATGTCTAATGGCGTTCGCTCGGTGATTAAAGAAGTGGGCGTGTTCTCCCCTAAGATGAAGCCACAAGATGAATTGGGTCCTGGTTCCGTAGGCTATATCGTGATTAATATTCGTGAAGTCGCAGATGCGAAAGTAGGGGACACCATCACGCTCGCGAATGACCCTGCAAAAGAACCTGTTCCCGGATTCAAAGAAGTCCGTCCGATGGTCTTCAGCGGTATTTATCCTTTAGATACGGCCGATTACGAAAAACTAAAAACTTCATTAGCGAAATTAGCGATTAACGATGCCTCTCTCACTTACACCGCTGAGAGTTCAACCGCTTTAGGTTTTGGTTTCCGTTGCGGATTTCTCGGACTGCTCCACATGGAAATCGTTCAAGAACGTCTGCGTCGCGAATACGATTTAGATATTCTCTCCACGTATCCTTCTGTTGTTTATAAAGTCTTCACAACCGATGGCGTTGAGCACATCATGGATAATCCGGTTGTAATGCCCGACCCTTCGGCCATTGAACATATCGAAGAGCCCACTATCCGTGCTCATATCCACATTCCAGGTACCTCTATTGGCGACATGCTAGCGCTCGTCCAAGAGAAACGCGGCATCTGCGAAAAAACCGAAACCATCGATGGCGAGAGAGTAGTCTTAGTCTGCTTATTGCCACTCAATGAAATCTTGGTCGACTTTAACGATCGTCTTAAATCCATCACCCGCGGTTATGGTTCGATGGATTATGAATTGGGTGAGTATGTAACATCCGACCTCGTTAAGATGGACATCCGTGTGAACGAAGAGCCAGTCGACGCTTTCTCCTCTATCGTTCACTCCAGCAAGGCCGAAGGTCGCGGTCGTGCGCTCTGTGAGAAGCTTAAAGAACTCTTACCTCGTCAGTTGTTCAAAGTGGCTATTCAGGCTGCTGTCGGCTCCAAAGTGATTGCTCGGGAAACCATCGGATCCGTCGGCAAAGACGTGACCGCTAAGTGTTACGGGGGTGATATTACTCGTAAGCGTAAATTGCTCGAAAAACAAAAAGAAGGTAAGAAACGCATGAAACAAATCGGCAAGGTGGATATTCCCCAAGAGGCCTTTATTAAGATTCTTAAGAACGAAGGTTAATTTCTATTCTTTTCACTTTAGGTTTTTAGGTTTAACTTTCCGTCATGTTTCCTGTCTTCACCGAAAAACAAGCACTTCGCAAAGAAGCTAAGGCTGTGTTGGAAGGTGCAGAAAAAGTCATACTCTATCGTCAGGATGTTTTACCAGCCGACGTCGTAGAAAATATTAAAAGTCTGGAGGCCCAACTTAAAGCGACCTTCAAAGCAAAAGAGTTTAATGCCGAGAAACTAGAACAAGATATCAATTCACTTCGCGAGGTGCTCGTTGAACACGGTGGAAAGATTTTCCCTATTAGTTTTCTGGGTGATTGGGTTGAAATGCTCGTGATGGCTGCCATCGTCGCTGGTGGTATTCGTAGTTTCTTTCTTCAGCCCTTCAAGATTCCGACGAACTCGATGTGGCCGACTTACAACGGTATGACCTCCGTGGTGCGCGCCCCGTCCGATCCAATCCCTACCACCAAAGAACGTATTTTAAGTAAGATTACCGACTGGTCTTCAACCTACGTAATTCAGGCTGAAGAATCAGGCACCGTTAAAATACCTTTAGAGTTTTTAGGCTATGATGGTCCCGTCAGACGCTATCGATTACGCCATCGTACCTCGGGTGCAGACTACCAAGAAATTTATATTGGTAATCGTGCGCAGGCTATTTCCGTTCCCCAAGATTTTAATTTAGACGGTGTTTTTCTTCGTACCTTTTATCCTAACTACGCCAGCATGCCACTGCGTCGTCAGGATAATGAGCGCTGGGAAAAAGTAATCGAACAAGCCCAACTCAATAACTTAATCGAAGAAACCGCTAATGGTCCGATGTTGAAAACTTCGATGACCGTCCAAGCCGGAGAAATTGTATTAAACTTTGATATTCTTACCGGTGATATGCTTTTCGTGGATCGCGTATCCTATAACTTCGTGAATCCATCTCGCGGTGATACGTTCGTCTTTCGCACTAATCATATTCCAGGTCTAGCTGTTCAAGGCATACCTTCACAAAATTATTACGTTAAACGTCTTGCGGGTACCCCCGGTGATAGACTTCGCGTCGATGGCGAAGGAAAATTATTCGTGAACGGTAGTGAGGTCGCTAGCCCTGAGCCGATGGTACTTAATTCTCAAAGAGCCATTTCACGCAATTATTATGGGTACTTGGCCGACATCGGAAATTTCGGTTACTCTATTCCGCTGACCAATGAATACCATGTGACAGCGGGACATTTCTACGCCCTTGGAGATAACTCTGCTAATAGTTACGATTCGCGCGGTTGGGGTGAAGTGCCAGAAAAAGACGTCGTGGGTCGTCCTTTAGTCGTGCTCCACCCGTTCGGTCCACGCTGGGGTTGGGCTAAGTAAAATTATTTTTTAGTTCCGAAAGACTTGAGCCGATAGTCGGCATTTTTTTCGCGATCGGTCCAGAATTCAATGACGCGCACTCCGCGTCCACGAATCTCTAAAAGTTTTCTCAATTCAGCCCACGTATTGGCAGTGTTATGACGTACTAAATGAGCCGCACAGAGTTTTCCAATATCCGCAATCTGTGGCGTGCCCCAAAGTTTTTCGAAATGAGTATTTTTTTCCGCTACCGCAAGATGGTTGAAAATACCACCACCTTGATTGTTGATGACTAAAATCGTTAAATCACCGGTGTGACCCGTCGCGGTGAGTAGGGCATTGCTGTCGTGTAAGAAGGTGAGATCTCCGCAGACGAGTACGTTGTGCTTACCCGACACAGATGCTCCAAGGGCCGTCGAAACGGTACCGTCAATGCCATTGGCGCCCCGATTACAGAGTACTTCTGGTCCTGCACCGGCTGGGTGATAAAACCACTCTAAATCCCTGATGGGCATGCTGCTGCCGATGAATAAGCGATCATCGCTCCCGAGCGCTTCATCTATCAGCGAAATTACTTTCCCTTCA
>CAIOLH010000239.1 GCA_903859115.1 uncultured Opitutia bacterium
CAGTCTTAGGCGTCGTAGATAAGTTAGAGCGCTCTAGTCCTAGTGATTTATTAGAAGCGATGAAAGTCGTGCTCACGGGTACTGACTGCGATCCCTCTAAGTTATTAGACTCTGTCAAAGCTTTCGCCGCGATTCGTTCACTGACTGAATTAGAAGCAGTCGCACAAAAAGATTCAGCGATTGTCGCCCGTTTGGCCGAATGGAGACAATTACTCGATTCTATTAAAGCCCTCGGTTTTTCGGAATGTGTATCCATCGATTTAACCATTGTTCGCGGTCTTGCTTACTACACCGGCTTTGTTTTCGAAGCTTTTGAAGTTGGCGCCGAAGCCCGTGCACTCGCCGGTGGCGGACGTTATGATACTTTAGTTAAGAAATTAGGCGGACCCGATTTACCAGCCGCTGGTTTCGGTATGGGTGATGTCACTGTCCGTGACTTATTAGAATCTAAAAATCTTTTACCTAAATATTCTGACGGCCCGAACTTCTATGTCATGATTCTGGGTGATGATGCTCGTAATGTAGCTCTTGAGGATATTGCGGCACTTCGTCGTGCCGGCTTCCGGGTTGAATACAATTTACGCGATGGTAAATTCCCCAAATTAATTCAAAGTGCAGAAACCATCGGTGCACAATACGCACTGGTTTACGGTGGTGAAGAAGTCGCCAAAGGAATTACCAAGGTAAGAAGTTTAACCGATCGCACGGAGGCTACCATTCCTCGTACGGATATCATCCCTGCGCTTCGTGCCGTATTAGAAGAAGGCATGCGTGCCATTCTTCCCTAAGCAATGAAGGAACAGTCGCGCCAATATCGAAACATGGCGAGGACTGCGTCGTGGACGATGGTCTCACGTATTCTAGGTTTGGTGCGCGACCAATTAATCGCTGCGTTTTTTGGTGCAGGTATTGTGGCATCAGCTTTTTTATTCGCATTTCAAATCCCTAATTTATTTCGCCGACTTTTAGGTGAAGGTGCTTTGACCGCTGCAACAGTTCCAGTCTTGGCAGCTAAAGCCAACGAAGGCGGCACTAAGGAATCCTATGCCTTCCTAAACTATATTGTCCGTCGCATGTTGCCTTGGATGTTGGGTATCACGCTGGTGGGTATGGGCGGTGCGTTGCTTTGGTTTCTATTAGCAGCGAATGATCAACAAAGGTATGCGGCAGAACTTACGGCGTGGTGTATGCCTTACATGCCCTTGATTTGTATCGCGGCACTATTTACCTCAGCAGTTAATTTAAGTGGTCGATTTGGATTAGCAGAAATTGCTTCATCGGCACTGAACCTCTGTATGATTTTAGGTTTAGGTTTCTTTGGATACTATCTGGCTGACACTCCCATGGGTCAGGCTCGCTGGCTCTGTGCTGGCGCCGTCGCGGGCGGTGTTTTGCAATTGCTGATACCCATGTGGGGACTCCAGCAAGCCGGTTGGAAAAGTCATCCAGTGCATGCCGATGAAAAAGCCTGGAGTGCCTTAAGAATCGCATTCGTTCCGGCGGCGCTGGGTGCCGGTATTCTGCAGATCAATTTTTTAATTTCCCGAAGTCTTGCCTTCAACGTCGATGGAGCCGGTTTAACTTACTACTACATCGCGAATCGTATTGTGGAGTTACCCATCGGACTATTTTCCACGTCGATTGCCACCGTGATGTTTCCAGCGATGGCTACGGCTTTTGCGCAAAATAATTCTGATGCCCTCAGTCGAAACTACGCACGCGGTATGCGTTTGATTCTAGCCATCAATATTGCTGCTGCGGTTGGCTTCGTGGTTTTCTCTAGAGAAATTGTGCAAGTGCTTTTTGAATTTGGAAAATTCAA
>CAIOLH010000240.1 GCA_903859115.1 uncultured Opitutia bacterium
AAGTTAGGCCTTCTCTCACCTTCTCCCTATTTATGTTACGCATTCGCCTCCAACGTTTCGGAACCAAGAACGAGCCGACCTATCGTCTCGTTGTGGCCGAACAACACATCCGTCGCGACGGTCGCTTCGTTGAAGTCTTGGGTCATTACAACCCAAGCGCACGCGGCAAAGCAGCTCCTCTCGTGATCAACGTCGAACGCGTTGATCATTGGATCAAGCTCGGAGCTCAACCTTCCGACACTGCTAAATCTCTGGTCAAGCGCGCACGCGCCACTGCCAAAGCTTAAGTAAATTTTTCTACGGCGGAAACGCCTCACCCTGACGACGTCTCGCCCCGCCAAAAAGCGGGGCGTTTCGTTTTAGGAGTTAATTAATTTTATTCCAACCGCCTTCGCCGTTTTTTTCCAACCTCTGAAAACCGGCTTGGCGTAATTTCTCATCGGAGACGGACTGCTTCATCGCTCCTTCACCGTACTTGATCGTTAGACTCGGTGAATCAATCACCCGACGACAAGGCTCCTTCGTTACGGGATGAAAAGTAAAATCAGGCGCATCCTTCGGGAGATCCGCTTCAAATTCCTGACCTTCTGAACCGTCGGACTTGATTACGATGTAACGTCGCAGGGGCATGATTAATTTTTATTACTACGCGGATCGAAAGCATCGCGCAAGCCATCACCCAAGTAACTCAATGAAAGCAATGACAGAGCAAAGGTGGTCGCAGGAATAATTAAAAGCCAGGGACATTGCTCCATGACATCGGTTCCTTCTTTAATCAACAGACCCCATGACGTCATCGGAGCCTTAACCCCAAGGCCCAAGAAACTCACAAAGGCTTCGAGCATTAAAACATTCGGAATAGTCAGCGTCGCGTAAACGGCGATGGTGCCCGCTAGGTTGGGTAAATAGTGATGGAGTATAATTCCTAGGCGCGACTGGCCTAGAGCGACCGAGGCGTCGACAAATTGCCTGCTCTTCAGCTGACGCGTCTTCGTGCAAATAATACGTGCCATGGTTAGCCAAGACACACCACCGACCGCTAAAAAGATCAGCCAAATATTTTGTCCGAAAACTACGGTACATAAAACCACAATGAGCGTTAACGGAAGTGTGCTGATGATATCAATCACCCGCATGGAAAAATCTTCGAAGCGACCGCCGAGCTCCGCTGCTGCGATTCCGTAAATAACACCTACGAACAATGCGACCAAGGTAGCAATCAAACCAACGGTGATAGAGATTAAGCCACCTTGCAGAACGCGGGACAATAAATCACGACCCAATAAATCTGTTCCAAACCAGTGCTCAGCCGATGGACTCGTCGGGCCTAATAATAAATTTTGTGATTTATAATCGTAGGGCGAAATCCACGGAGAAAGAAAACAGACGGCCGCTAAAATAACCAAGAAGCCTAATGCGATTAGCGGTAAAGATTTCCGAGTGAATCTCTGCCAAAGAGTCGCAGGCGCCGATGTATCTAATGTTAATTCGCTCATGAGTTTTTGCGCAGTAAGCGCGGATCGAGCGCCGCCTTAACTAAGTCAGCAATTAAGTTTAATACCAACAACGCCACAGCGTAAATTAAAGTGGTTCCTAAAATTAGAGTGATATCGCGATTAATAATCGCGGTCACAAACAAGCGTCCTAAGCCAGGGACATCGAACAAGGATTCTACCACGAAAGTTCCAGAAACTAAGGCAGCGGTCGCGGGACCGAGGTAAGTCACCACGGGCAAAATTCCGTTTCTTAAAACGTGGATGAATCTTACACGAAAGGGCGAAATGCCTTTGGCTTTAGCGGTGCGAATATAATCCAACTGACCCACTTCCAATAATTCACCGCGCGTCAGACGAGCCAAAGGCGCAGCGGTAATTAAACCTAAAGTCAGCGCGGGCAAAACTAGATGAATGGGCGAG
>CAIOLH010000241.1 GCA_903859115.1 uncultured Opitutia bacterium
GGGCTGCTGGGTTGGATCTTTTTCTGATCGTTCCCGTTTCCTCGGGGACTTTATTTCTAAGTCCTCCTTAGAGCCCTGTAATACCTCGGTATTACTGGCATTTACGCCCACCTTGGACTTTTTTAAGGAGGTCGAACGACGCTTTCTGTCGCTCGAGTCCTCCCTCTCCGCGTTAGTATCACGGAGAGCTTTCAACCGCATCTCGGTCTCTTCGTCATCCGGGAACAATTCGTCGCCACTGTCGTCATCCCGTTGTTCAACGACTGCCATCAAGCATTCGTAATCGATAAGCTCTTCGATGGCTTCTTCGTCGCCTTTATTTGCTCGAAGAGTAAGCTCGGTAGGCCGTCTTGACACCAAATGGAAAGTTAGCGCTAGGTAGCACCGCCTCAAACTTCCACTGATGCTGTGTGTCGATTTTAGTATGAAGGTGCGAGAGCTCTTTATCAACGTGATTTTCCAACCACTCTTCATAATTTTGAATTACATAGACATCGTCAACATTTGCACTGAAGTTATCATTCTTGAAAGCTTTAATAATGACGTCTTTGTACGCACTCAGCGTCTCCACAGGATCGCCTTTGAATGAGTTATAAATAGTCCCAAAAACAGCGTCGATATCCTGCACATGAAAAATAGTCAATTCATTCATGTATTATTGTTGGAAATTTTAAATCAGTTTAACTCACTTCATGCGTGTGCCCTGTCGGGAGCCGAGTAAATAAGATTGTCTTCACAATCTTCTTAGTCACTAAAAGCTCGAGAAACGTCAAAACATATTGGTTAGCATTCTCGGTTCCACCGTCACATTGAATATAAATTTTCGTCGGATATTTCTTGTTCCGTGCGTGCCACTGTTCAATCATGCGTAGGATACAGTAAATAGTAAGATTGGCTTGCTTTTTTACCGTACCGAACGTTCGAAAGAATGTGACTCCCTTTCCATGTTCTTTCACTCCAATAATATGCTGCGGGAGAGGGTTTGAGAATGAGTCCTGAGTTCCCATGTACGGACAACGACATTTGTTGTTGTCCATACCGTCAATTATAATTGACATTATCTGCGGATTATTCGGATTGTCCATGAGAGCCTCGACGACTCGGCTCTTGTACTCTTGCCTTTCAAGCATAAATAGCCCACCCCTATGGAGAAGATGGGCTTGTTGAAGTGCCTTCTGCACATCTAGAGAAGTCGACGTCCGCCTCATTTGATCAATGTAATAACAGATATTACATTTCCCAGGTATGCTTACCCATGATCTGTTGATCGACAGGGGATACAATGAATCCCAAAGTTCGTAGAACCGGTTTAGGCTGACTTTGTTTTCACACGATTTAAGCTGACGCATGTATAATTCCCAAACATCTTTTTTCATCGACACGCTTACTTTTATCTCATCCTCGCATGTTGGAGATTTATCGCCATATGTATCAAAATACCTGATGCGAAAGGTGGTGCATAAGATTCTTTTATAGTAGTATATAATACATGGTATACATAAATTACTTGAATAGCCAAGCAATGCAAAGGAATTCCGCCTCCTTTTTCGGGCTGAGAGATGCTCTCGGCATCTCTTTATTGAAGTCAGGAATATTATCAGCAAATATCTTCCGTGCCTCAGCAATCGTGAAATCAGGGATCA
>CAIOLH010000242.1 GCA_903859115.1 uncultured Opitutia bacterium
ATTTTTCGATTTCAGCGTGGTGGCCTCCGAGGAGGACCGGGGGCACTTCGAGACCATCATAAACAGCGGGTCTAGTGTACTGCGGAAAGGCGAGCAACTTGCCGTTGTAGCTATCCCCAGTCAAGGAGTTTTCCTCACCAAGTACCCCAGGGATCTGCCGACCGACACAATCGACCACAATACAGGCCGGAAGTGTGCCATTTGTCAGCACATAGTCCCCGACCGATATTTCACGGGTAACCCGGGCATCGCGGAAGCGTTGGTCGATACCCTCATAATGGCCAGAAACCAGGATTAAGTGGCTTTTTTGGGCTAATTCGCGCGCTAAATCGTTGGTTAGCTGCTCACCATCAGGGCAAAGGTAGATGACTTCGGCCCCTGGGGTCGCCAGGCCGTCTACGGCATCAAACAGTGGTTGGCAGGTCATTAACATGCCCGGACCCCCGCCATAAGGGACATCGTCCACTTTATGATGTTTATCTTTCGACCAGTCCCGCAGGTTGTGGGCTTTGAACTGAATTAACCCGTTATCAATGGCTCGTCCAATAACCGATTCCTGCAAGAAGCCGTTGGCCATTGCTGGGAAGAGAGTGATGAGATCGATGCGCACGGCCATCTTAGAAGAACTATCAACGCCTTAAAATTATCAGAGAGCAAGCCATCGATAAAAATTATTTTTTTCTTAAATCCATGGGAGTCGATGCCTCGGGTGCAACCGTAGCTCCAACCGCATTAACATCAGATGTAAAAAGATATTTCCAAACTTCATCTTGGAGGTAGTTACCCTTCGCATCCTTGGGAGAATTTTTATTCGGCTGCACGTAGCCATGCGCTTTGGCGGGATCATTTTTTACATCACCTTCAGTGGTTAGTCTTCTCGAATGGGCGAAGGGTGCAGGAGTGGTGTCAGCATTTACAATCGGACCAAATTTATTGAGCCCTAATAATAACCATGACCGAGGATAGTGATTACCGGTCCAGCCACCGTCTAAAATATGACTGTATCCAAAGAAACGATTGGGCGGTGTTGCGGAAGGGAGTGACTGCCAATCTTCGAATTGATCGCGCGGCCCGCAAAACATGACAACGCGTGCCACCTTTTGCTGAATACCTAAACGTGCGGATGAAGTAGCACCGTGTGAAGATCCTGCGATGATTATTTTTTCCCAATTTAAACTTTTGCCGTCTGCTTTAAGGAAATAATCCCAACGCGCTGCGGGTTGATTTTTAGCGAGAAATTTTATGAGTTGGAAGGCGCGCTCTTGCATGCTGTCGGGCAAAGGGATTTGGATGAATTTTGAAGTATCCAATCCGGTAAGCGCTTCACAGCGAATGTTGCCTAAATGTTGAGAGTCGTCCTTGGGCTCGGTATTTAATTGGTTAAACCACTCTCGTGCGTAGGCGACTTGGATAGAATGTAGACCGTATTGATTTAATCTCTCAGCGAGTAGTGGATTGTAGCCCATGAGCCAAATCACACATTGTCCGCGAGGTTTTACCCGCGTGTCCACGTCCGCATTTTCGGTGTCAGCTGGCTTACCATTTTTTTCTAAAACGAAGTTTATTTCCGGATGCGAACTGCAACGAGAGTCGATCACGCTGGCACGTGTACTCGTGTGATAAGCCTGAGGATGGGGGTCGGAATAGGTTAATACATCTTCGGCCAACAGACGGGAGAAGGTCAGAAGCAAAAACAGGGGGACCGCACGATTCATACCTGAATTAGGAGCCAAGATTCTTGCGACTGCAAGGCGGTGTCGCTCGTGCGACAGGCATTTTTGGTTTTCTTTTATCTTCTGCTTGCTCCAGTCGGGCTTAATCTTCTCCTTTTCTCTACATTTATGCCTTCGCCTTTCGATAATCTTTTGCCGCGTTACGATGCCGTCGTGATTGGAGCTGGTTTAGGAGGAATGACCGCCGCCAATAATTTAGCTAAATTTGGCCGAAAGGTTTTACTGGTTGAACACCATTATCAACTTGGTGGTCTGGCTACTTTCTTCAAACGGGCGGGTGGACATATTTTTGATATTTCTCTGCACGGCTTTCCGCACGGCATGATTAAGTCCACTCGACGTTATTGGTCGAAGGAAATTTCTGATAAGATTCACCAACTAAAAGACGTTCGTTTTATTAATCCCGATTTCGACGTTCGTACGACTTTTGACCGCGTAGATTTTACGCGTATCATGATTGAGCAATTTAAAATCCCGGCGGAAACCGTGGAGGCGTTTTTTGCTCATTTAAGAGAGATGAATTATTACGACAACGATCCACGCACAACACGTGAATTGTTTGAACAGTTTTTTCCTGGTCGTCCCGATGTGCAACGCCTCCTGTTGGAGCCGATTGCCTACGCTAACGGATCAACGTTGGAAGATCCCGCGATTACCTTCGGAATTGTTTTCTCGAATTTCATGTCCAAGGGCGTGTTTATTTTTCAAGGCGGTACGGACACGATGATTAATATTATGACGGCGGAGATGAAAGCGAACGGTGTTGATATTCGTCGCAATGTCTTGGTCGAAAAAGTAGTCGTCGAAAAAGATTCCGCCGGCGTGCGTCGCGTTGTCGGAGTCAAATTGCGCGGGACGCGCTTAGGTGAAGAAGCTGAAGTGGCCTGTGCTACGGTGATATCCAATGCTAATATTAAAGATACCGTTTTAAAACTCAGTGACGCTTCGTCCTTTGACGCCGAATTTTTAGCCCAAGCTAAAGCGGTACGTGTGAATACTTCTTCTTGTCAGGTCTACATGGGTATCCGCGAAGGAGAAAGTATCCCTATGATTGGCGATTTGGTTTTCACTTCAGAGGCCAAGCCATTTTCCAGTAAAGAGCTAACCGATTTCCATACCACGTCGCGCACTTACTCGGTGTACTATCCTGACACTCGACCCCACACCAAAACTCCGCGCTACGGTATTGTTACTTCGATTAATCAACGTTGGGAAGATTGGGCACATTTATCGGAAGACGATTATCAGACCCATAAAAATCGTGTGATTGAAGAGTCGCTCGTCGGCCTCGAAAAATTTATTCCAGATATTCGTCAAAAAGTGAATCACTTAGAAGCAGCAACGCCCCGTACGGTTAATCGTTATGTCCGACATATTGGTGGAACTTCATTCGGCACTAAATTTGAAGGCTTAAAAATATCGATGGGTCTACCCGAACAAGTCGCTGGCTTATATCACGCTGGCAGTGTGGGCATTATTATGTCAGGCTGGCTCGGCACGATTAATTATGGCGTGATTGTTTCCGCCAAGGCAGATTCCTATTTACGCGATCCTTCCGCTAAACCCTTAGGCGAAGCAGAAGCCAGCGCTGGAGTTTAATATGAAATACCTCGCACTTATATTCATTGGACTCACTTCGGTCTTACCAGCGCGTGAACTGACTTTTTATGTCGGCACTCTAGGGCCTGAAGCGAAAGGCATTTGGCGCGGAACTCTCGATGAGCAGACCGGAAAAATATCCGCCCCCGTTTTACTCGCCGAAATTAAAAACGCCTCTTTTTTAGCACTTCGACCTGATGGCCAGACTCTTTATACGACGACCGAAATGTCGGATGGTTCGGGTGGAGTCGCAGCTTTCAAATTAAATACGGATGGCACGGTAAAATTATTAAATTCACAAACTACCGGAGGAAAAAATTGTAATCACGTGGCGGTGGATGCAACGGGAAAAAATTGTGCCGCTGCTAATTATGGTTCGGGTTCGGTGACCTCTTTGCCGATTAAGGCCGATGGATCACTCGCTGAGTTTAGTGGATTCGTTCAACATGTTGGAAAAAGTGTTCACCCTAATCGCCAGACCAGTCCCCACGCTCACGGTGTTTACTTTGATGCCACTAATAAATTTCTCGCGGTGCCTGATTTAGGCATCGATCAAATTAAAGTGTATCGATTCGACGCAGATGTCGGTAAGCTGAGTTCCGCTGATTCTGTAAGTGTCATGCAGAAGCCAGGCGATGGCCCACGCCATTTAGTTTTTCATCCAAGCTTACCGCTCGCCTACGCTTGTAATGAATTATCACTCACGGTAACGGCGTTTCGTTTTGATGTAAAAACGGGTGCTCTCACTGCCTTTCAAGTAATCGATACGCTGCCTGCTGACGCGGAACGCAAAGGGGCGTCGACCGCGGAGATATTTTGTCATCCGAATGGAAAGACACTTTATGTTTCTAATCGGATCCATGATTCCATCGCGGTCTACTCGATCGGCACGGATGGCTCGTTGAAATTGGCTCAGCATCAGTTGGGCGTGCCCGCAACACCCCGTGGATTTGGTCTTTCGCCCGACGGCCAATGGCTGGTCTGCGCTGGGCAAAAATCGGGTACTTTGAACGCTTATCGGATCAATCCTGAGTCGGGTATGCTCACCGACACCCAACAGGCCGTGAAGGTTGGGTCCGCTAGTTGCGTTATTTTTGCCAAATAAGTTTAGAATCCTCTAAAATAGCCTTTGGGGGCTGGTAATGAATAACTAAATAAAGAGGCAACCTTTTCGTTGGATTAGTGTTATATAATTAGCATAATAGCTAATAAATCATGCCCCGATTTTTAGTTTATAACCTTACTATTTTTTTACTGGGCTGGGCCGTGCCTATTTATGCCGCTCCCAGTTCTGAATTACCACTCATCGCCCAAAAGGCTTTAGAGCAAAATCAGGTAAACTTCAGTGCAAGTGATTTAGAATTTTTCGAAAAAAATATTCGGCCGATTTTATCGGATCGTTGTTTTAAATGTCACTCCGCCCAAGAAGGAGTTTCTAAAGGTGGTTTAATTATGGATACACGCGCCGGCTTGTTGGCGGGTGGCGATACGGGTGCCGCCATTGTGCCCAACAGTGTTGAGAAATCTCTTTTAATTACCGCCGTTCATCAGACGGATCCCGATTTATCGATGCCTCCCAAAAAAGGTGGAGCTAAATTACCGGATGCACAAATCGCACTATTAGAAAAATGGGTTAAGATGGGAGCACCTGCACCCGTGGGCGCTGGCGCAGTTAAGTTAACTGGTTTATCCCAAAAAGCCCGCGACCACTGGGCGTTTAAGTCTTTTACTAAACCTGCTTTACCGAAAGTCAGTAACGAGGCTTGGTGTCAGAACGAAATCGATTATTTTATTTTAGCTAAATTAGATGAACAGGGATTAAAACCCTCTGCGCCGACTGATGGTGAGTCGTTGTTGCGTCGATTAAACTACGATTTAATTGGTCTGCCTCCTTCCAATACCGAAGTCGAAGCTTTCAGTCGCGATTACACCAATGCCAGCGCTGTTGATTCGTATTTATTACAACGCAATAAATCTGCACATGCGGTTAGTGATTTAGTAGAAAAAACAGTCGATCGATTACTGTCATCGCCTCAATACGGTGAACGTTGGGCCCGACATTGGTTGGATTCAGCTCGTTACGCCGACACTCCCGGCAATGGCATTAAACGCGGCGAAGCTTACGCTTACGCCAATGCTTGGACTTATCGCGACTATGTCATCGATGCATTTAATCAGGATAAACCTTACGATCAATTTATCGTTGAGCAGTTGGCCGCTGATCGATTGCCCAACCTCGCTAAAGATGACCCCCGTCTAGCTGCGCTAGGTTTCATCACGGTCGGAAAACGTTTTGATAATAACGATGATACGATTGACGAAAGAATTGATACGACAACCAAAGCGTTTCTGGGTCTCACGGTAGCCTGTGCGCGCTGCCACGATCACAAATTCGACCCGATTCCCACCGCTGACTATTATTCACTCCATGGAATTTTTGCTTCAACCATGGAGCCGTTAGACGAGCCGATGATTAAGACGTCGCGTATACCCACTGCGACTGAGCGAGCCGACTTTGATAAAAAAATGAAGGACTTGGTGGAGTCGAACGCCCGTGGTTACTATCGTTATATCCGGGCACAGCTGGCGACCTTGCATAAAGATTTTGCGGGCCGAGCTTTATCCGCGTTGGCTGGATTTAGGTCTACTCGTTCGGCTGATTTGCAGAAGACCTATAATTTCGCTCTCGTTCGAGAGGTCGATACTTCGATTATTATAAACAAAATTTCTCCCATTACGGCACCGTTAGCCCATTTGCAAAAAATACCAGCGGAAGAATTTGAAGCGAAGGCCCCACAGGTGATTGCCAGTGTTTTAGCCAATAAGAAGGTCCCCATTAATCCCTATGTGGCCGAGGCATTAGTAGATTTAAAACCTAAGACTATTGATGATGTTGCGTTGGCGTATCAAGCGATGTTCAAGAAATACAGCGCACAGATTGATAAACATATCGATATGCGCAGTACGCCAGGACGTGCGGGTGAGAAGGATAACCCAGATATTATTCAACTCGCGGCCTGGCCATGGCCCTTACCCAGTTACGAGGATATCGATAGTAATCCTAAGATGCTTTCCTTAATTACGACCCGTAGTTTTTGTTATGTGTGGCAGGATAAGCCTAATTTTTTAAATAACAAAATACCTGAAAAATATTTTCGTTTTAAGGAAATTAATCAATTGGAACTCACCCATTCAGGTGGACAGGGGAAAGCTATGGTCGTTGCGGATGTATTGAGCCCTAAAAACAGTAATGTATTCTTAAGAGGTGATCGTAATAAAAAAGGTCCCGTCGTAAATCGCCAGTTTCTAGAAATCCTCTCCGGTCCTAGCCGAGTTCCCTTTACGCAAGGCAGTGGTCGATCTGAGTTAGCTCAAGCAATTGCTAGCCCCAATAATCCTCTGACCGCGCGTGTTTTAGTGAATCGTGTTTGGATGCAGCACTTCGGTGCGGGTATTGTGAGTTCACTGGATGACTTCGGAAACATGTCCGAAAAACCTACTCACCCTGAATTGTTAAATTGGTTAGCAGTGCAGTTTGTGGAGAATGGTTGGTCGCTGAAAAATTTGCACCGAAAAATGCTCACTTCGCAAACCTATCGCCAGTCGGCTAACCCCGCGATGAATCCGATGTTTGCGAGCCGTGATGATAATAACCCGAATAAAATTGATGCGGGAAATAAGTATCTCTGGCGCTCTAATTTACGTCGACTCGATTTCGAAAGTATTCGCGACGCACTCATCATGCTCACTGGAAAAATGGATTCCACAGTGGGTGGCCGTCCGGTGAATATCACCGATGAACCCTTGAGTTATCGTCGCAGTATCTATGGTTATATCGATCGTGAACACTTGAGTGATTTGCAGGCGCAGTTCGATTTCTCGGATCCGGATATGCCTAACTCGCGTCGTAATTCTACCATCGTTCCGCAGCAGGCTTTATTCTTCATGAACAATCCGTTATCGGTTGAAGTAGCACGAGCAGTAGCCGCGCGTCCGGAAGTCGTTGGCGCTATTAATGATGACGCTCGGATTACCACCATGTATCGTATCATGTTCCAAAGAACACCGAAGTCAGACGAGGCACGTATGGCCAAAGACTTTATCAAAAAAGTTACTGGCGTTGCAGCTGAGTCAGTCGCTGCTCAACCGACCAAAGGTGAGAAAAAGAAGTTAGCTAAAGATGCCCCTAAACCGATTGAAAATCCTGCAGTGACTACGAAGATTGAAGGTGGAGTCATGAAGAATTTAGGGGTTAGAGCCTCGCGGGCTAAGGTTTCCCCATGGGAAATGCTCGCCCAAGCGATGATTTGTTCAAACGAATTTGTATACCTCGATTAACCACCTATCATTTAACTATGGAAACTCCCAATTGCAGTAATCGGATTCCCGAAGCGAATTCTCGTCGCGAGTTCCTTCGCCAAACAGGATTGAGTATGGGAACGTTAGCATTCGGCACGATGCTCTCACGCGGATTGATTACCGATGCTCGTGCGGAAGGGCCGTTAAATTTAAAAGTACGCGCCGCACCACTGCCTGCTAAAGCTAAACACATTATCCATATTTTTGCGGGTGGAGCTCCCTCGCACTTGGATACTTTCGACTACAAACCAGGCATGAAAGATTTGGCGGAAAAATCTAAAGCCGGTCAGGCGGGAGTTATCTTTCCAACGCCCTTTGAATTTAAGCAGTGTGGAAAATCGGGTTTAGCGATCAGCGAAATTTTTCCCAAGTTACAAGAGGTCGCCGATGATCTCTGTATCATTCGATCCATGCATTCGGATATTCCGGCCCACGGCCCAGCGTCTAAACTTCTGCACACCGGTTCAGCTATTCTAACAAAGCCATCTTTAGGTTCATGGGTTTTATACGGACTCGGAACCGAGAGCCAAGATTTACCTGGGTTCGTCAGTTTGGGTGGACAGGTCGAAGCACGTCAGGCCGCCTTTTTACCGAGCATCTACCAAGGTGCGCAAACAACTTTCCGTACCAACGTAGCCGCTAATCGCGTCATCCCCAATTTACAAAGTGAGTTCACCAATGAGGACGCACAAAGAAAACAGCTCGATTTGGTTCACCAACTTAATCAACAGCACATACAGACGGTACAAAAAGATGAACAGCTGGAGGCCCGCATTGAATCTTTCGAATTAGCATTCCGAATGCAGACGGCGGCGACGGATGCGTTTGATATTTCTAAGGAATCACAAAAAACGCGCGATGCTTACGGAAAGACAGAATTAGGAGCTAAACTTTTATGTGCACGTCGACTTGTTGAGCGCGGCGTTCGCTTTGTCCAAATCGACGCAGGTGGTTGGGATCACCATAATAACATCCAACTCGCGGCGGCTCGCACTGGAGCGGCGATTGATGGTCCCGCGGCGGCTTTAATTAAAGATTTAAAAGAACGTGGACTCTTGAGCTCCACGTTGGTCATCTGGGGTGGTGAATTTGGTCGTACTCCAACGACTGCTGGCAGAGTCAATCCGAACAGCGGTCGCGATCACTGGTCGAAGGCTTATTGTGCTTGGATGGCGGGTGGGGGAGTGAAGGCCGGAATTAATTATGGTGAGACCGATGACATCGGCGGCGAGGTTGTTTCCAATGGCGTTGATGTTCATGACCTCCACGCAACGATTCTGCGCTTGATGGGCTTTGATCACACCAAACTTACCTACCGATACAACGGTCGTGATTTCCGTCTGACGGACAACTACGGTAAGGTTGCTGAAGGTATTATCGCGTAAATTATAAATCGACGTTGTCGATTAAGCGAGTGTTGCCCAAATAGCAGGCCAGGGCCAACGCGCATTCACCAGGAATAATCTTGGTGACTTCGCTTAATGTTTCACGGTGAACTACTTTTAAGTATTGAATGCGAAGTGACGCATCTTGGGTAAGTCTTTTAACAGCAGCTTTCTCAATTAGAATAGGATTCGTTTCACCTTTTTTTACTAACTCTTGAGCTACTCTGCAGGCAGCTGGTATCGCGGTAGCTTTTTGTAGTTCTTCGGGGGTGAGGTATCGATTTCTTGAACTAAGGGCGAGTCCGCTAGGCTCGCGAACCGTTTCATCAATGATCACCTTAACAGGTATATGCAGGTCGTGAACCATTTGTTTAATGACCACACATTGTTGTAAATCTTTTCGACCAAACACGGCACATGTCGGTTGAATCACATTGAAGAGCATCGCAACCACAGTACTTACGCCACGAAAGTGTCCTGGTCGAAAGGCTCCGCAAAGTCCCGTGGTTACTTTTTCAACATCTACCCAGGTATTCGCATTCTTAGGATAAAATTCTTCAACACTCGGAGCAAAAATAAGATCTACCGAGGCTTTATCGCATGCTTCGCAATCCGCTTCAAAGGTTCTAGGATATTTTGAAAAATCTTCGTTCGGGCCAAACTGGGTGGGGTTAACAAAGATAGAGACCACGGTGAAATCTGCTTCACTGCGGGCGCGTTTAACTAACGCAAGATGACCCTCGTGCAGGCAGCCCATCGTCGGCACTAATCCAATGGTTCGCCCTGCTTGTCGTTGAGCTGCGAGTGTTTGGCGAAGTTCGGTGATAGTGTTAACGACCAGCATTCGGATGATGCTAGGGCAATGACTCAAGGTTGCAAGTGACACTTGTTTGTCGTCTTAGTAATACTAATGAATCGTGAAATATCTACCTTGGCATTGTTGAATCATATAAAACAATGTATAAAATGAGTTATTAGAAGACCCGCTGAAGAGTTTTTAAGAAAGTAGACTGTCGTAAAAGTACAAAATTAATCTGCTGATTTTACATAATACCCTCTTGGCAACCCGTGTTTAGATATTAATTATAATCTGCCTACCCCTTAAAAATATGTCACACTTCAAGAATGTGCCGATCATTCGGTATGAAGGTCCAAAGTCGAAGAATGTTTTTGCTTTTAAGCATTACAATCCAGACGAGAAAATCGGCGGAAAGAAAATGAAAGACCATATGCGTTTCGCGGCCGCCTATTGGCACGTGATGCGCAATGGCTTGAGTGACCCCTTTGGTAGTGCCACCGCCTTGATGCCGTGGGACGATGGTTCTGATTCTCTCGACAATGCTCTGCGTCGTGTGCCGGTCTTTTTCGAGTTTCTCGAAAAGTGCCAAATAGATTTCTATTGTTTCCATGATCGTGACATTTCCCCGGAGTCTTCAACCTTAACTGAGACTCACGCTAATCTCGCTCGGGTTACTCAAGAATTAAAAGCTTACCAGAAGGCTACGGGTAAAAAACTCCTCTGGGGTACGGCCTGTCTTTTTGCACATCCACGCTATGCCCAAGGTGCGGGCACTTCGCCTAATGCCGATGTCTTTGCGTATGGTGCCAGCCAGGTTCGTCATGCACTAGACGCCACTAAGGCGCTCGGCGGTGAGGGCTATGTTTTCTGGGGCGGTCGTGAAGGCTACGCGACGTTACTGAATACTCATATGAAGCGTGAGTTGGATCACTTGGCTCAGCTCTTACACCTCGCTGTCGACTACGCGAAGAAGATTGGTTTTAAAGGACAGTTTTACATTGAGCCTAAACCACGCGAACCGTCTACGCACCAATACGATTCAGATTCGGCCGCCTGTCTCAACTTCCTGCGTGAATATGACTTATTAAAACATTTTAAACTTAATATTGAAACCAATCACGCAACGCTGGCTGGACACACGATGGAGCATGAGCTCGAAGTAGCCATCGGTGCTGATGCCTTAGGCTCAATCGATGCTAATCGCGGTGACACGCTCTTAGGTTGGGACACCGATCAATTTCCTACCGACCTTTATCTCACGACTAACATTATGTTACGCGTCTTGAAGATAGGTGGATTTACTACGGGTGGACTTAATTTTGATGCTAAACGTCGCCGCGAATCGCACGAGCCCGTTGATCTCTTCCACGCTCACATTGGCGGCATGGACGCCTTTGCGCGTGGCCTGAAAATTGCTCATGCAATCATCAAAGACGGCAAGCTCGATCAGTTTGTCGATAAACGTTATGCTTCATGGGATAAAGGTATTGGGCGCAAAATTGAATCGGGTAAGGCTTCGCTCATTGCGCTCGATCAATACGCTCAAGGCATTACGCCTCCACGTCTTGACTCGGGTCGTCAAGAGTTGCTGGAAAATCTTATCAACGAATATATTCGGTAATCTGTATGGCGATTGTTCTCGGTTTAGATTTATCAACGCAAAGTGCAACTGCACTCGTGTTAGATACTAAATCTGGAAAGCAGTTAGCGATGGCTCGTGCAGCCTTCGGTCCTGACTTTCCTGAGCGAGGACATCCCGAAGGATTTATTCCCGGCGGTCACAATAATGAAGTCCATGCCAGTCCATTGCTTTGGTTGGATGGATTAGAATTAGCTTTGGGTTGTTTGGGGGTTTCAACTGATCTTTCTAAAATCGAAGCGGTTTCAGTTTCTGGTCAACAACACGGCAGTGTTTATCTTGGTGCGGATTATCTCGCTGCGTTCGCGGATGGTAATCCACAAACTTCTCTCGCTGAGAAAATTAAGCCCGTGCTCTCTCGCGAGACTTCTCCGATCTGGATGGATAGCTCAACAGCCCAAGAGTGTGCGGAGATTGCAGCTGCCCTCGGTGGCAATCAGGCGCTGTGTGATTTAACCGGAAGTGTCGCCACGCCCCGATTTACTGGTCCACAGATTCGTCGTTTCGCTAAAAATAATCCTGCACTTTGGGCGAAAACCGAACGCGTGCATTTAGTTTCCTCATTCATTGCATCTATTTTAGCGGGCATGGATGTTGCGATTGATACGGGTGATGGCGCTGGGATGAATTTAATGGATATTCGCAAGGGCGATTGGTCGCCAGCCGCTCTGGAAGCTACGGCACCCGACTTAGCAAAAAAACTTCCACCCATTCGTCCGGGCTCCACGGTGGCTGGACCTATTTCAAAATATTTTGTCGCGCGTTATGGTTTTTCAACAACTTGCCAAGTGGTGATTGGTACGGGCGACAATCCCTCTAGCTTAGTGGGCATGGGTGCATCTCGTCCCGGAAAAATTGTGATTAGTTTAGGAACCAGTGATACACTTTTCGCTGCAATCGAAGGAATACGTACGGATGCGGCTGGCCTGGGTCATGCCTTTGGAAATCCATTAGGCGGGAGTATGAGTTTGATTTGTGTTCGTAATGGATCGCTCGCCCGCGAAGCCATTCGTCGCGAATGCGGATTAAAAAGCTGGGATGATTTTTCTGCGGCGATTGATAAATCGCCTGCCGCTCAGTCTGCGATACTACCCATGGAAGTGGACGAGATTACTCCACGTCATTCTGCGGGCCGGATAACTCTAGGAAAAAATGTTTCTAAAGAATCATTGCCCCGCGCTGCGGTAGAAGGTCAGGCTTTGAGCATGCGTTTGCACAGTCGTTGGGTGGGAACACCGACCACTCAGTTATTACTCACGGGAGGTGCTTCTAATAACTCATCGATTGCACAAATTTTTGCGGACGTTTTTGGTGCTCCCGTTTTACGTTTAGCGGTTTCGGACTCTGCTGCGCTGGGTGCTGCTTTACGAGCTGCGGAAGCCGCCCGTGGAGAGAAAATAGATTATCTTGAATCTCTATTTTGTGCACCGGCTCCGGGAGTTATCCATCCTAACCGTGTATTGCGTTCCGCTTACGACGCACTTGAAATTGAATTAGCCAAAAAACTTTCTTAATGATTATTCATATCAATTAAACCCAACAACTCTATGTCACAACGTCCAACCACATTATTTACCGGCCAGTGGGCCGATCTCCCGATTGCCGAATTATTACCTAAAGTTAAGTCCATGGGTTACGATGGTGTAGAATTAGCCTGCTGGGGTGATCACTTTGATGTCACTCGTGCCGTCAAAGAAAAAGGTTACATTGAATCTCTTTGGGCTTTATTAGAAAAAAATGGATTAGGTTGCTGGGCGATTTCATCACACCTGGTGGGTCAAGCTACCTGTGATAATATTGATGAACGACATCAGGCGATTCTGTCTCCGCACATCTGGGGCGATGGAAATCCTGAAGGTGTCCGTACGCGTGCAGCGGCAGAAATGATTCTCACGGCAGAAGCAGCACGTAAATTCTTTGATCACGGTAAGTCCTATATGTCTATGTTGCCTAAGGGTTCGGGTAAGGTCGTGGTTAATGGTTTTACTGGCTCATCCATTTGGCATGCGCTTTATGCGTTCCCTCCAACGAGTCAGGCTTTTCTACAAAAGGGTTATGATGATTTCGCTAAACGCTGGCTACCGATTCTCGAAGCTTTTGAAAAACAGGATGTTTATTTCGCACTCGAAGTGCATCCGACAGAAATTGCTTTTGATATCGTTTCTGCACAACGCGCTCTAGAAGCTGTCGGAAATCACAAGCGCTTTGGCTTTAACTACGATCCTAGTCACTTGGGTTACCAAGGCGTGGATTATATTAAATTCATCCGCACTTTTGCTAGGCAAATTCATCATGCGCACATGAAAGATGTATGGTGGGGTCATGGTGATGGCACGGTGGGGGTTTTTGGTGGTCACACTGATTTCTGCGACGCACGTCGTGCTTGGGATTTTCGCTCTGTAGGTCGAGGCGATATTCGTTTTGAAGACGTCATTGTGGCACTTAATGACATTGATTATGCTGGGCCGCTCTCAGTGGAGTGGGAAGACGGTCGTATGGATCGTTTCCATGGTGCAACAGAGAGCTGCGCCTATGTTAAACGTCTTGCATTCCCCACGAACAAGGTCGCCTTCGATGCTGCCTTCGATAAGGCTAAGCAAAAGAAATAATTTTTATAACTACTACTAAAAAGCTATGAGTTCATTAAATCGTAAAATTCGTATGGGCATGGTCGGCGGTGGCCGCGGTGCTTTTATTGGTGCAGTCCATCGCATGGCTGCCGCTCTCGATGGCCAGATTGAGTTAGTCGCCGGCTCCTTCTCGGCTGATCCAGAAAAGTCGCGTCTCTCCGGCCAAGATTTGTATCTTAATCCTAAACGTGTCTATGCCTCCTATCAGGAGATGGCTACTGCCGAGGCAAAATTACCGGTCGGTGAGCGTATCGATTTCGTTTCTATCGTCGCCCGAAATGATATGCACTATCC
>CAIOLH010000243.1 GCA_903859115.1 uncultured Opitutia bacterium
AAGCCTTACTGCCTCTTTATCCCAGAGTGGATCACTCTTTGGCCGTCTCGAGTATTATTCTGCACGACGTAGGTAAAATTCAGGAATACACCAAGCTCGAGCCTGGTATGCCCCGCGCCGGTTTCACTCGCGCTGGAAATTTACACGGTCACTTGGTCTTAGGAGCTTTTATCGTGAGAGAACATGCGACCAAGGTGCAACTTGAAGCCTCGTTGCGTGAGCGCGTTGAACACGTTCTGCTCAGTCACCATACGATGCGTGAATACGGTGCGTGTCAGACTCCTTCCACTCCCGAGGCTGTTTTCGTGGCTCGTATTGATGATATGGACGCGAAACTTTCTGCCATCGAAGAGGAATTACGTAAAGCCCCTCCAGGCGTTGAATTCATGCCCTTAAAGGCGATTGATGGTCAGTTGCTCATTACTCCTCCGAAAACTAAATAATGATTACGTTGCAGGAGCTGGACTTCGATCTGCCTCCTGAACGGATTGCGGCCGTGCCTTCGGAGCGGCGCGATGAATCGCGGTTGCTCGTAGTAAACCGAGTGACCAAAAAAATTTCACACCACTATTTCAAAGAGCTTCCTGATTTAATTCCGCCTTCGACAACTTTCTTTCGAAATAGTGTACGAGTTTTAAAGGCCCGACTTTTTGGTGTTCGTCCCACGGGTGGAAAAGTAGAATGCCTTTTACTTCGTCCCACAACTCAACCCTTGGAGTGGCATTGTATGTTGCGCCCAGGAAAGCGCGCCTCCGACGAAGCAGGTTTTTTTATCGATGGTCATCACGCCGTGGTGGTATCTGTAGGCCCAGGTGGAGATTATATCGTGAGATTTAATTTACCCGCTGGATTAAGCGTCGAGCAACTCGCTCAACAACAGGGCGAATTACCGCTTCCGCCGTATATCGTCGATGCTCGGGAAAAGTTGGGCGTAAAAGATTTCGCTGACGAGGAGCGCTATCAGACTGTTTACGCTGAACAAACGGCGACACGTGCCGTCGCTGCGCCTACCGCTGGATTGCATTTTACATCAGAACTGCTCGAGAAATTATCCCAACAAGGCCACGAAACCTTTAACCTTATTTTGGATGTTGGTGCGGGAACTTTTCAACCCATTCAAGCGGCTCAATTAAGTGATCACGTCATGCATAGCGAAGACTATGTAATTCCCGTTAACACAATCGAGGCTCTTCGTAGTCGTCGACCGCGCTTAGCCGTGGGTACTACGACCGTGCGGTCGGCCGAGGACTTTATTAAAAAATTTCCCGACTTTAGAAACTTACCAGATGGAGATTATAAAGGCAGCTCGAGTCTGTTTATTAAGCCTGGTGATACAATCCAGTGCTGTGAGCACCTGCTCACTAATTTCCATTTACCCAAGTCGACCCTACTCTGTCTGGTCGCTGCATTTTTAACCCCCGGAGATGAGTCCGGACTTCCTTGGCTTAAAGAAATTTACGCCGAAGCCATTCGTCGCGAGTACCGCTTTTTTAGCTACGGTGATGCGATGTTGATTCTCTAGTCTTACTTCTTCAGCGAGTCTCGAATCTCAGTCAGCAGTTTAACTTCAGCACTAGGTCCAGCGGCAACCACCGGATCTTTTAATTTGTTAATCTGACGGATGAGTAAAAATATCGTGAACGATACGATTAAGAAGCTAATGACAGTATTTGTGAAGGCACCGTATTTGATAATCACTGCACCTGCGGTTTCTGCATCAGCCATCGTGGCATAAGGTCCGGCAGCTTTCGTGCCTTGTTTGATTACGAAGTAGAGGTGAGAGAAGTCTACATTTCCGAGGAGTACGCCCAGTGGCGGCATGATGACGTCCTCAACGAGTGATTTGACGATGGCGCCAAAGGATGCCCCTAAGATTACACCGACTGCAAGGTCGGCCACATTACCACGTAATGCGAATTTCTTAAATTCTTCTTTGAGTGACATGTTATTAAGTAATTACTTTTTTTCAGGAGCCGGCGTGTTCACTTTGATTACGAGAATCTCGATCTGTTTATTCAGATCCATAATCACAGCGTTCTGTTTCTCGATACGACTATTCACTTCATTAACCTGCGCTAAGGATTTTTTACCAAATTCTTCAGACGCTTGTAAGGCCTTGGTTGTTTCCGCATTTTGCGTTTCGAGTTGAGCGACTTTTTCATTGGTTTCTTTGAGTGTTTTTTCAGTTTTGACTAAGGTATCAGCCAACTCGCTTTTCTCATTATTAGTAGCCTCAACTTTTTCATTAGCTCGTTTGATGTCGGCATCTTTCTGCTTGAGCTCGGCATTTTTCGCATCAATCGCTACACGATTTTCAGCTAATTTATTTTCTTGATCGTGGTTGAGTGTTTTTAAGGTAGCGACCTGAACGTCTAAAACGTCGATACGTACTTTCTGAGTTTCAATGGTTTCTTTCCATTGTAAACCTTTCCATAGGATTACCGCAGCGAGTGCGATGAAGAGCACAATAACGATGGGAATAATAATCCCTTGTGGGTTAGACGCACGTGGTGGGGTGGGGGCTGGATTTTGTTCTTCGTTCATGGGTGTAAAAATTAGATTTCCCAATCTCCACTGGCTTCGGATTGGGCGAGTTGCGCTACTGTGAAACCATTCATCGATTTTTCAAACCGTTTCGAAAGCTCGCGCCAAAGATTGGCTACTTGCGGTCCGGAATTACCTTTTAAGGTGATTTTTGTGGAAATTAAATCGGGCTCTACCACTTCTAATACCTGTTTTATCGAAATATCTTCCGCATTTCGGGCCAGACGATAGCCGCCCGTTTTACCCCGACGTGAATCCACTAAACCGCCTTCGCGTAATTCATTTAATAACTGAACCAGATAATTTTGAGGGATGGCTTCGAGTTTGGCGAGTTCCTCAATGCGAGTTACGGTATTACCTTTATTGCGGCGCGCTAGTTGAGCCAGCACACGCAACGAGTATTCAAGTTTGAGTGAGGCTTTCATGAAGATTGTTCGGTGGTGCTTTCGGGTTTAGCGGGCTCGGCGGGTGGAGTTTGTCCGACGAGGATAAAAGTCCGTTCAGGAATTTCGTTAGAGAGAATCGGCGCCTTGGGTCGCGCGAAATACGATGTTCCCAAAAAACATATGCCGGTGTTGTGGACGACTTGGATGGCGCGATCGTCCCAGAGTTCAATCATGTCGAAATCTTTTTTGTCGGTTACTTCTAAGTCGGGCAGTCCGTTTTCAGCTAACCATTTTTTGGTAGCGGCCAGGCCTTCTTCATTACCCGCACGGGCGGTTAAAATTTTAATTCGAATGCCCTTAGCCAACCAGGCCTGGACTCTTCGCATCATGAGAGGCACGGGCGGTCCGATGTGCGACATGCTCAACCAGCGACCCGCCTCGGCGAGTGTTCCGTCTAAATCCACTCCCACCCATGGTCCATCTTGTTCAGGTCTGGTTTCTGGGACGCGTTCTTCGGGGACCGGCTCGTCGGGTGCCTTAGATAAATCGATTTCTTCAGAAGGCTTGGGCTGGAGGCCTAGGATTTTGCGCAACCATTCAAACATGAGTCATGTTAAGCAGATTTAAGGGGCAAGGGCAAGGGGAACTAGTTGAGGGGATAAGTGGGCAAGGTGACACGGTGACAAGGGGAGATGTAAATGTCTCAACAAAATTCTCCAAATCTCCTCTGTATCTACTAAACAAAAAGCCCACCGGTGAGGGTGGGCTTTTGATCGCTGATTTAAATCAGCTTACACGGTCTTTAATTTACGACGACGGGCAGCGAATGCTACAGCGAGTGCACCAATACCGATGAGTCCATAGGTGGAGGACTCAGGTGTAGCGGCATCGTGAGGAATGTCTTTGGGTATATCGTCTTCAGACTCTTCAGATTCAGCTTTGACGGTTAAATTGAAACCGCGCGCAGATTTTGAAGACCTCTTATTGTTAGCTAAAGAGACAGCCCCGTTTTTTGAAGAACCTGATTTATACATGTTTTCCACTGAGCCAAAACCGGCATTATTATTAAATGGGGAGTCTGTGTAGAAAGTGATGCCCGATTCGTCTACCGCTGACGAAGACTGAATATCTTCTTTTTGCTCCAACTCTTTATCCTTAGCGACTGGCGGCTTAGAGTATTCTGAAGCCAGCGAATTTGCTTTTTCTTCATTCTCCTTTAATTGCGCGAGTATTTTGGAATCCTCTATTCCGGTATTTACCAATGACTTGGATGATTCCGCTAATTTTTTCCTTTCTTCGTCGCTCTCAAGTTCTGCGTGTATCTTCCAGTAATACTCTGAATAAAATAAATTATTGTTATCCCAGCTGGCATGATAAGGCGCCAGCCCGGATATTTTTGCTCCTTCATAAAGCCCTGTCATGGAACTAAGAAGATAGACGCCATTGCCTAGATCAGATCCAGTTATGAATTGGCCATGGCCAATAATTTTTTCCGTTGATTCGTCGGCCAGGCTCCAAATCCAAGTAAGAGCAGCGGCTTTCGCGATGCCAGTTAATGATAAAAGCCCCGCAACAACGAGTAGGGCGATGAATAGTATTTTAGTTTTCATGGGTAAAAAAGTATGCTGCGCTAGCGATAACTCTGCTGGGCAAACACTTTTCTAGTCCACTTGTTACAGTCTTATATTGTGTTACTAGAATGATTAAGCAACAGATGCTTTATACTATAATTCGAGAATAAAGGCATAATAGGTCGTTTAACAGACATCGTTCAAATTAAAGAAATATATTAGAATCAAACCTTGGGCATGCGTTCGACTTGGTAAGTGTAGTGTCAGGACGCCATGCAGTAGCGCCCCTACCTAATTTCTCAATGTCACCGTGTCACCTTGCTCACATGTTCTCTGAATTAATACAAGTGCTCGGGGCGGGAGTCGAACCCG
>CAIOLH010000244.1 GCA_903859115.1 uncultured Opitutia bacterium
CGGCGGACTAAAAGTCCCTGTAAAATTCTTTTTCTGAAAAGCATTGATACCATTTTTCACCCCCACTCCGGCGTCGGCCTGACTGAGTGTCGTTGAAGGCATCCGAATCAAGCGCACGCCGCGATGGGCAATCGATGAAGCAAAGCCTGCGGCATCTAAGAGTGCACCGCCACCGATAACTAAAACATAGGAATGTCGGCAAATGGCATCCTCTTCAATCGCTGCAAGAACTGCATTCGCTACGGTTTGGTCTTTTTTGCATTCCTCACCGCCCGTTAGGATCATCGGTGCGCGGGTTAACTTAATTTGATGAGCCTTTGCATATTCAATTAATTCCGACACCACCGCGGGGGACGTAGCCACCAAGCCAGCATCAATAATCGGCAAAACTTTAGCGACCCCCACCAACTCTTTCAGAATATTATTTTTAACAGCGAAGGCATTTTCCGTGAAAAAAATTTGGTGGCGGTAAGATACCACAAATGAGAGATCGAGCCGAGAATTCATGAAAGCGTTACCTACTTAGTTAGAGTGAATGGTTGAGACACCCAAGGACAAGCCCAGTTCCACCTTTAAATTCAATCTCTTAGGTGGAAGGTATGAATTTACGCAGCCAAAGGGTCATACCAAAACATAGAAGTGGTGCGAATGTTGCCAGCGCCGCTACTTCTTTCACAGAATCTTGGTCCGCACCCGTCAGGGCTGTCACCCACCGTGCGATCATTAATAAAACAGCACCACTCACGATAGCGTCTAAAAGTGAAAAAGCGGCAATACGATCAGCCACTCGAGCGGAAATTCCTGCAGGCACCGGGTGACGATAATTGGAAAAACTAATCCAGATGTTATAGGTGATTACAGCACCCAGGCCCCAGTAGGTGTAACCTCCATAAATGATGAGCGTTAAAGGAATTAAAAATAATACCCACTCAATCCATGGCGAACTTCTATGTGGCGTGACTTCAGATTTCGCCACCCAAGTTAGAGCATAAGTATAAATTCCTAAAACTAATGCATAAACATAGAGAGTGGTTGGTGGTGGCGTTCCATTTGTTCCGTCAGCAGTTGCGACGGCGAATCCGGCAATCGGGAGCAATGCTCTACATCCTCCCATAATAACAGGAGCAAACGAATTGCCTTTATGCGCAAGGTCGTACCAAAGAATAAAAATAACGAGCAGCGCTATAATCAAAAATAGTATCGGATTGAAAAACCTTCCGCCCGAAAAAATTGAGAGCGCCGCTCCAGCTAGCAATATAATAGTGCCCGCCCATTTTGCTTTCGTTCGCGAAATAAAACCTGAAGGCAAAGGACGTTCGGGACGGTGAGCGCGATCCCAGTCATAATCAAAAACGTCGTTCAGAATCATGCCGCCTACATAGAGCAAGGATACACCTAGTAATAAGATAAACAACGCGGTGCTCAGTGCCACCGGTAAGACTACCGTTGGACAATTGATAATCGTCGCTAAGCCCAAGAGCCAGCCAGAGATCACATTAGACCAAACCGTGGGTAGATTGGAACACCTTGTTAATACTAACCATGATTTGAGATTTGATTTCATTAGGTAGGTCTTACTCCGTATTGGCTAAGCTCATTTAAGACCCATCGATACTCTGCTACCACTTGATCAGTCACATCCATCGACCGCAATGAGGGTGGCAAAACCTCCCATGTGTAAGTTTCGATTTCAAGTTCTTTAGCTCGACCGGGCTGACGCATAATAACGCCAATAACTTTTTTTAGAAAATCGGTGGTGTTAGAAAAATCTTTTTCAATCGGCATCGAATGAAGTGGCAGGTGAAAATGTACTCTCAACTCATTAAACTTCTTGAGAGCGTTAGTATCAGCGAGGGCA
>CAIOLH010000245.1 GCA_903859115.1 uncultured Opitutia bacterium
ATGACGGGTGATGGTCCCACGTAGGTGAGATCAATCGTCCCAGCAAGCAGTGCTTCCATGGCCGAGGGGCCTGCGTTATAGGAACGCCATTCAATCTTTGAACCAGGCGGCAGATGAGCGAGATGCCAGTCGTTACCTTCGCGTTCAAGTTGACGTGCGGCAATCGCCGGTGAATGTGTTAGGTTTGGAAAGTATCCAACCCGCACAGTTACGGGCTCTTCGGCTGCATCCAAAATGGAGGCGAGAACGAGTAAAGTAATGATGGATAACTGACGCATAGTTTTCTTAATATTACTTCTTTAGTTATATTATAATGATTAGAATACAATCAAATATGTCATTTTTTATATTATCCTAATTATCAATTATTTATAAAATTCAAATAGCCGTTATAACGAACCAAATACTTGCAGAAATAACAACGAATGTACCCAGGATACCCAGAAATCTGACCCATTTAGGTGTGAGGTAGTCGCCCATGACTTTAGAATCGCTGGTGATCCTTACTAAGGGCCAGCAGGCGAAACCGAGTTGCAGGCTGAGGATGACTTGGCTCCAGAGTAAAAGTTCAACGGCCTTCCCTTCTCCGGCATAGGCGATTACGAGTAATGCGGGGACGAGTGCGGCAAGTCGGGTGAAGGTTCGTACCATCCAAGCTTTACCTTTAATTTTTAAAAAACCTTCGAGCACGATTTGTCCAGCGAGAGTTCCCGTAATCGTCGCATTCTGACCGGATGCTAAAAGTGCCACCGCAAAAAGTGTCGCCGCAATGGTAGAACCTAATGCGCCGTTTAGTAATTGATGGGCCTCACGAATATCGGTGACGGGAGGTTGTCCGGCGTGATGGAACGCTGCCGCACTTAAGATTAATAATCCTGCGTTTACGAAGAAAGCAAAGATCAGCGCTAAGCTGGAGTCGTAAGTTGCAAATCGAATCGCCTGTTTACGCTCTTCGACCGTTTTTCCTAAATCACGTGAACCGACTAAAGAAGAGTGAAGATAAAGATTATGTGGCATGACCGTCGCACCTAAAATACCCAAAGCGATGAAAAGCATTCCGGGATTTTTAAAAACTTCACCAGTCGGGATAAACCCATGTAAAACGGCGTGAATCGCAGGCTTAGCAATGAGCACTTCAGCCCCTATACACAGGGCAATCGTCAATACTAGGACAGCGACAATCGATTCAAGCCAACGGTAGCCGAGTCGTGTTAAAGCCAGAAGAACAAGTACGTCTAACGCAGTAATCAATGAACCAATGAAAAGAGGAATTCCAAAAAGTAATTGTAAAGCGATGGCCGATCCCAGCAACTCAGCTAGGTCCATCGCAATAATTCCAATTTGGGCCGAGACCCAAAGGAAAGTGGATACCATGGGTGAGTAACGGGCGCGACAGGCCTGAGCAAGGTCTTGTCCGGTGGCTACCTGTAAGCGTACACAAAGATGCTGAAAAAGTATCGCCATCAAATTAGCTAACAGAATCACCCACAATAAGACGTAACCGAATTCAGAACCACCCGCTAAGTCTGTCGCCCAATTACCAGGATCCATGTAACCCACCGCAACTAAAAATCCTGGGCCGACGAATCCAAAAAAACGACGCAGTGCAGCAATACGAGAGGCTGACTTATTTACTGGGTGGGACGTGCTGGACACGAATGAGAAGTCTTTTATTCCCTAGAGAGTGTCAACCTAGCGCGTTTTTTAACGAGTAAATTGCTAAGCCCGACCAAATTAATGTGCGGACAATATGCGTGTGCGTTAGGTGATTAATAACCTCTAGATTATAGCCTTCTTGTTGTAATCGACGGTGTGCGGGAATGGACCAGATCGCCGTAAAAACCCAGGTCAGAACGACTAAAACAAAACCCGTCACCGAGGCGCCGTTTCGCCACGCAAAAAAATGTCCGACGATTTGTAAGAAAAGTAATGGGCCGACCACCCAGCCGACGCGGCTGGTGTAACTTTGATGATGCTCGCGAAAGTTCTCGCTGCGCCAGCGGGCGAAATCAGGATATGTACAAAAATAAATTAACCAGGCGACCGCGGCCATCGCTAAATCTATAGAGGGAAGGAGTTTAAAGAGAAGGGAGATTTGCATCTGAATTAAAATGTGGAAAGTAGTTGGCGAAGTTCGGCTTCGGGTTCCTCGTGGCCTTGAGCTACGGCGAGTTTAAGTGCCTCGTGAAAGGCAACTTGGGCTAAATTCTTTTGTCCTAAATGCAAATAAGTTTTTCCAAGAAGAATACGGGGCATCATCCAATCGGCCTTACTTTCAGCAGCTTTCTGCAAATGTTCTATCGCTGCTGGAAAATTATTTTCCTGAATAAGAGCTTGGC
>CAIOLH010000246.1 GCA_903859115.1 uncultured Opitutia bacterium
CCCGTACCAAAATCTTTTTCGACAGCATTATCACCGACGATAATAATTTTTTCGCGAGGGAAGGGGCGCCAAACGTGCAGTCCGATTAAATCTTTATAACGTTCATCGTTGGGATGTACCGCTACACCGGTGTCACCGGGAATCGTTTCAGGACGGGTGGTGGAAATTTCTAAATAGGTTCCAGGTTTTTCGACCACCTCGTAACGCATCTTGTATAATGAGCCTTTGGAAGGCTTCATGATCACTTCTTCGTCGGACAAACCGGTTTGGGAAACGGGGCACCAGTTGACCATGCGTTTACCGCGATAAACATAACCACGTTCGTAAAGTGTGATGAAAGCTTGCAGAACGGCTTGAGAGTAACCGGCATCGAGCGTGTGCACTTTGCGATCCCAATCACAGGATGCACCTAACTTGCGAAGTTGATTTAAAATAATACCACCGTGTTTGTCGCGCCACTCGGAAGCTACTTCGATAAATTTTTCACGTCCGAGGTCATGACGAGTCTTACCAGAATTTTGACGTAAATCTTTTTCGACACGTGTTTGTGTCGCGATGCCCGCGTGGTCAGTTCCTGGAAGCCATAAGACTGATTTACCTTCTTGGCGGGCGCGACGAACCATAATATCCTGCAACGTGTTGTTGAGCAGGTGACCCATGTGCAAAACGCCTGTTACATTGGGTGGCGGAATCATCACCGCAAAAGACTCTTTGGTTGGGTCTACTTTTCCGGCGAAGCAACCTGCCGCAACCCAGCGATCGTACCAGTTTTGCTCAACCCCTTGAGGTTCGTAAGACTTTGGAATTTCGGCCATTTAGGATGCTAGGATTAGGGGGTAAGTTGGAGATTGAAAAGCGTTAAGAGATTTACCACATTAAAGATAAGCTAGGCCCCATGCAACGGGAGCGGGCGAAACCCGCCAGGTCCGGAAGGAAGCAACGGCAGTCTGATTTCTCGTGTGCCGTGGTAAGCCTAGCCCCTTAACTTTAAACGTAGACCGGTCCGACTTAGAGCGAGTGGATGCTCACCTTATTGACCGCCATAGCTGCTTCCTTGAAGGACTCGCTGATGGTTGGGTGGGCAAAACAGGTTCGGGCTACGTCTTCAGCGCTACCACCGTACTCCATGTGAGCACAGGCAGACGCAATCATTTCGGAAGCACCACGAGCAACAATTTGTACCCCTAAAAGTTTATCTGTCTTTGCATCGGCGATGACTTTGACGAATCCAGTTGTTGCGTCGGAAGCAATTGCACGACCATTTCCCGCGAGTTGGAATTTACCAATTTTAACTTCGATGTTTTTCGCTTTGGCATCGGATTCAATCATACCAACTCCAGCGACTTCAGGATCAGTATAAATAACACCTGGGATAACGTTGTAATTTACGTGACCTGCTTTGCCCGCGATAATTTCAGCTGCAGCAACGCCTTCTTCTTCGGCTTTGTGCGCCAGCATAGGACCTGCGACCACATCGCCAATTGCGTAAACACCAGGAAGGTTAGTGCGATAGTGGTCATCAATCACGATTCGATTTCGTTCATCGAGTTTGAGGCCAGCTTCTTGTGCGCCCAGGCCGACGGTGTTTGCCTTACGACCTACAGCGACGAGGATTTTATCAGCAGGGAATTCCAAAACTTTTCCATCGCGTTCTGCGGTCAGAGCAAAGCCAGCAGCAGTTTTCTTAACGCCAGTAACTTTGGCACCGAGTTCAAATTTGATTCCTTGTTTTTCGAAAGCACCTTGGGCGACTTTAGCGACATCGGCGTCGTAAGAGGGTCCGCCAATATTAGGAAGCATTTCAACGACGGTGACTTGTGATCCGATACGAGCCCAGACAGATCCGAGTTCGAGTCCGATGGCACCTGCGCCGACTACTACCATGTTGGCAGGAATGGATTTTAAAGCGATACCATGGTCGGATGAAATCACAGTCTCACCATCAAATTTCATGAAGGGGAGTTCAACGGAGGAAGAACCCGTTGCGATAATGATATTCTTGGTTTGCAGAATACGTTCACCGGAGGTGCTACGTACTAAAACTTCGCCGGCTTTTCCGAGTCGACCGAGTCCGCGAACAATTTCAACGCCGCGTTTGCTTACTAAAAATTCAACGCCCTTGTTGAGTTGTGTGACGACCTTGTCTTTGTTGGCCATCATCGCAGCGACATCGAAAGTCACTTTTTCACCACCCACGATACCGTGTTTTTTGCCGTGGACCACGTGTTGAAATACTTCTGTGGAATGCAGAAGAGCCTTGGACGGAATACAGCCCACATTGAGACAAGTACCGCCGAGGACTGTGTCTTTTTCAACGAGCGCTACTTTTAATCCGAGTTGCGCGGCTTTAATTGCGGCGACGTAGCCTCCAGGGCCAGAGCCAATAACGACGAGATCAAGTTGTGACATATTATTATTTAGAAATTAGGCTCCGAAGAGCAGGGTTTGTGGTTCTTCAATGTACTGGCGAACTTTCACCAAGAAGGTAACGGCTTCTTTGCCGTCGATAATGCGGTGATCGTAGGAGAGGGCGAGATACATGATGGGTCGAATAACGATTTGACCATTCTCGACTACGGGACGTTCCACAATGTTGTGTAAGCCCATGATCGCTGCTTGTGGGTGATTTAAAATCGGAGTGGAAAGCATCGAACCGTAGATGCCACCGTTGGAAATCGTGAAGAC
>CAIOLH010000247.1 GCA_903859115.1 uncultured Opitutia bacterium
GTGGCTCAAAGCATGCCCAAAGGCGGCACGATGGATGACTTAGTTCGCAATATTTGCGAAGCGGGAGCTTCAGGAATCATTCCACTCGAGTCGGCACGTTGTGAAGTAAAACTGGACGCTGATCGTGCGAGAACACGTATGCTTCGCTGGCATCAACAAGCGGTCGAAGCCTGCAAACAATCCAGTAATCCTTGGTGCACAGAGATTCATACACCTCAGCCCATAAAGAATTGGCTAGAAAAACTACCCGCCCAAGAAAAAGATGAGCTCCGTTTATTGGGCTCACTAAAAATCGGTGCGGAACCGGTAGGAAATTTAAGTCTACAAAAAGCTCGAAAAATTACTTGGCTGATCGGACCCGAAGGCGATTTCACCTCTGAAGAAATTGATCATGCCATCGCTTGCGGGTTCATCGCTGTGACACTTGGACCGAATGTTTTACGGGCCGAAAATGCTGCGTTAGCGAGTGTTGTCATTACCCAAGCACTAGTTGCAATAAATCAGTCGGGCAGTTAATAGAGCTACGACGGTTATAAAATAAACCCTCAGCGCAGTGAAGATGGGGTCAGATGTTTTATATTTACTGATAAACCAGTGCGAGGCTCCCGCCAAGAGGCAGGCTGAAACAGGTATCGGATTAATATTTTCGGGTCTTAAATAAGCTAAAACAAAGCCCAAAGCGGTCGTCGCCATAGGCACTAAGCGCCAGTAAAATTTGGGGTCACCGGGACGCTCAATAACAGCGTAAACCGAGAAAAATAAAAACGCTAATGGTAAAAACTCACCCAAAGCGAGAGAGCCGTGATGCCAAATAATATTAGGTAATAAAACGAATAAGGATAAAAGTACCGCAGGCCAACCTGACTCAAAAAAACCTGCGAAGACTTTCTTTTGAAAAGACAACATGGCCACTCGCACTAGCCATAATAAACTTAAGTCGAGAGCTCCGATTAGAAAATAAGCGGGACGGGAGGCGGTATGAATAACGATACCCGGATGAAGGGCCTCCATCGCTAAAAGTGTAAATAGCGGGAAATCGACGGCCCATAAATTCCTTGAATTTAAAACCGAAAAGAAACGATTCATTATTTCTGGTTCGACGAAGCACGCGCGACTACCGCCTTCATGCGATTGAGCATTTCTTGGAGGCGAGAACGTGGACAACCAAAATTAATGCGCACATGATTCGATCCACCAAAATCTAATCCATTACTTAAACCCACTCCCCCTTTTTCAAATTCTGCGTGGGCGTTTTCGAAGCCTAAGGCGGAAACATCCAACCAAGCCAGGAAACTAGACTGAGGGCGTTGACGTAAAAATACTCCGGGCATCTGTTTTAATTCTTTTTCGATTAAATCCAGATTGCCTCGTAAATATTCAATGCATGCAACACGCCATTCTTCACCGTGATCAAAGGCAGCCTGCGTCGCAGCCAGACCAAATACATTTTGATCGAGAGAAAGACCCTGTAAAATACGGCGGAACTTAGTGCGAAGCCCGGCATCGGCAATAATCGCAAAACCGCAGGTAAGTCCGGCGATATTATAGGTCTTACTCGCCGCCATCAAAGTCACCGTGCGGGCGGCAGTATCTTCATTTAAAGAAGCAAAGACGGTATGTTTCGCCGCGGAATCCAAAATGAGGTCGCAGTGAATCTCATCCGAACAAACGACGAGATTATATTTTTTAACAATTGCTGCAATGCGCTCTAACTCAGCGCGACTAAACACACGGGCTAAGGGATTGTACGGATTACAGAGTAATAAAATTTTTGAGGCGGACTGAGAGCAGGCTGTTTCTAGTTTTTCCCAATCAAAAGTCCAATACCCGTCGACCAAAACCATTTCTAACTTTATAGAAGTGCGTTCAGAAATAGTCGGCGCGGTTAAAAAAGGTGGATAGGCTGGAGTGGTCGTCACGACCGTCTCACCAGGATTAGTTGTGCAACGGATGGCTCCATGGATTCCTGGAACCAGAGAGGTCATGAACGTAATCCACTCGGGCTGGATTTCCCAGCCGTGACGGCGACGCATGTACTTTACAATCGAATCAAAAACTTGGTCGCGTTGTGCTGGATAACCATAAACGCCGTGAGCTGCGCGCGCTTGCAAAGCTTCGACGACGGCGGGCGGTGAAGTGAAATCCATATCCGCAATCCAACTAGGAATGATATCACGTTGCGCATATTTATGCCACTTGGTGCTGTCGGTTCCAGCGCGTTCCGGACAACTATCAAAATTGAAAGCCATACTAGGTATAACCTTGGATTGAATAGCGTATGGGGCAAACGCAATTTCTAAGAATGTCATTTCTGGAAAGTATAGATATCGGGCTGGTAGATGTCCTTTTTCCGCGTGACTGCCTAGTGACACAAAGGCCTATGGAAAATGAACGACTTCGCTATCTTTCACAGGCAGGACTGGATCGTTTAGAATGGATTCGCGACCCGCGGTGCACAGTTTGCGGGCATCCGTACGACGGCTGGATTGAGGGCGAACGAACCTGCCCACACTGTCTACAAATCAAGCCGGCGTACAAGCGCGCACTTTGCGCATTTCGGGCCCGAGGATTCGCGCGCAGTATTATTCACAAAATAAAATATCAACAAAGTCCCTGGCTCATTGAAGACCTTGTCATCGCTGCACTAGACGACCCACAATTTCGCCGTCACTGCGCCGGATCTATTCTGGTGCCCGTCCCCATGCATCATCACAAAAAACGGGAGCGACATTACAATCAGGCGGAACGCATCGCTCACACCCTTGTAAAGTTTGCCCCGGGATGTACATACCTGAGTGCACTCA
>CAIOLH010000248.1 GCA_903859115.1 uncultured Opitutia bacterium
CCAAGTCGCAAGGTTGATGTTCGAGACTTGAAAGCGTCGTGAACTTAAAGATGCTTAATTTCATTATGGCAGAACCGGCTTCCCACATTCCTAAACTTGTCGAAGTAGATCCTACGCCCCTTTGGTATAGGATAACGGGCACGCTTATCTTCGCGGCAATTATTGGTTTAATTGTAACTCTAGGATTCATTATTCGCGACTATTTACGCGTTGATCCGTTGGCTAGTGTTTACCGTCAGTGCCGAAAGCCACTGATTCAATATCGCCTCGAGAAAAATACTTGGCCCGCGGATTTCGATTTTGCTAAACCCTCCGCAGATTTAACAGCTTATGGGTTTAATGAGGCGGTTAAGAAGTCGATGGGGGATTGTGATATACCTGGTAAATGGAGTTTTACTCTGAACAAAGGTCCGATGGGGCCAGGCAAGCCGACAATTATTTTCCAACCCACGGAGTCGGATATTTTTTCTCGCAGAGTGCTTCTGATTTTAGACGAAAGACTAGATGACGGAGTTCCTGAAACGGGAGACTTCCGTGTGACTGACGAATTAGGCGCCTTTAGGTTGAAGGACCAGTAATTGCTTCGGCGCGAGTTCGGAGATCGGCCTCGTAGAGTGCATCGACGAGTTGATCGAGATTTCCTTCCAGGACTTGTTCAATCCCGTGAACCGTTAAATCGATGCGGTGATCGGTGATTCGATTCTGCGGAAAATTGTAAGTACGGATTCGTTCCGAACGATCACCCGAACCAATCATATTCTTTCGTGTGTCGGCCCGCAGTTCTCTTTCTTTAGCACGCGTTAAATCCAATAGGCGTGAGCGCAAAACACGAAGGGCTTTTTGACGATTTCGCAACTGGGAGCGTTCATCGGCGCAATAAACCATAAGGCCGGTAGGCTTGTGGATAATTTGCACGGCTGATTCAGTTTTATTAACGTGTTGTCCACCTGCACCACTGGCTCGTGCTACTGACATATCTAAGTCTTCGGGTTTCAAAACAACTTCGGCTTCTTCAGCTTCAGCTAACACAGCAACTGTGGCAGCGGAAGTGTGTACTCGGCCTGAGCCTTCGGTTGCGGGAACGCGTTGCACACGATGAACACCTGCTTCGTGGCGCAAGAGTGCGGTGGCTCCTTCGCCTTCAATTAAAATGACGGCTTCGCGCACTCCACCCAAATCGCTATGCGATAAAGCAAGAAGTTCGCACTTCCATCCTTTTTTCTCAGCGAAGCGAGTGTACGCGCGTAAAAGTTCAGAGGCAAATAAGGAGGCCTCCTCGCCGCCCGTGCCGGCGCGAATTTCCACCATCGCATTACGAGAGTCGTCTGGATTGGGCGGAATGATGGAACGGATTAAAGTAACACGAGCGGCTTCGACGGCGGGAGTGAGACGTAGAATTTCTTCTTCGGCCATTTTGCGAATTTCTTGGTCTGACTCCTTTTGTAGTGCGACTGATTCTGCCAATTCTTTTTCTAAGGCGGTCAGGGCATCGTCGGCTTTTACTGCTTTGGAGGTAAAACGAAGTTCGGCCCCCAGGGCTGCGGCTTTTCGGCTGTCACCAAAGGTGGCGGGGTCGGCCATAAGCCCTTCCAGCTCGGCTAGGCGCCGGCGGAGGCTGGAAAGGTCGGGTCTAAGTGGTATTTCGGCCATTGGGTCGGGTTCGGGCTTGGAGATAGCCCATTCGTAGGTTATTTAATGGAGGGTTGTTGACTCACACCGCAAGCCCTTACCATTAACCCACTTTAAATATATGTCATCCAAGGAACCCGCCCTCCGGGGTAGTCACGTTCTCACCTGTATTTGGGATTTTGATAAAACTCTTTGTCCCGGGTATATGCAGACCCCTTTATTCCGTGCTTTTGGCGTGGATGAAGATCAGTTTTGGCGCGAAACAAATTTATTACCTGCACTTTATTTGCAGAAGGGAATTCGTACTTCGAAAGATTCCGTCTATTTAAATCACTTACTGAGTTATGTGAAGTCGGGTCCACTCAAAGGATTAACCAATAGTCGTCTCCGCGAATTAGGTGCCGAGATTGAACTTTGCAAAGGCCTTCCTGAATTTTTCCCTGCGCTCAAAGAGATGGTAATCGAGTTGGGCAAAAAGCATAATATCGAAGTCACCCTCGAACATTACATCGTCAGCACAGGTTTGGCGGAGATGATTCGCGGAACTAAATTAGCACAACACTGTGATGGAATTTACGGCTGTGAGTTTTTAGAAGAACCCTTACCTCCTCATTTCACGAAGCAGGATGAACTCAACTTACAATTACCATCGGAAATCACCCAAGTAGCGGCAATGGTAGATAATACGATTAAGACCCGATTTATTTTTGAGATTAATAAGGGCTCTAATAAGGATAGTACGATTGACGTGAATGCCGTGGTTCAATCCGAAGATCGTCGAGTGCCCTTTGCTAATATGATTTATATTGCTGATGGACCCAGTGACGTCCCGGCCTTTTCGTTGCTACGTAAAAATGGTGGCAAGGCCTTTGCGGTTTATGTGGAGGAAAATCAGGCTGAATTCGCACAGAACGATGCGCTCTTACAATCCGGCCGCGTTCATGGATATGGTCCGTGTGATTATTCTGCGAATGGCTTTACCCCGAAGTGGATTCGTCATGCTCTGACTTCATCGGTTGAACGTTTAGCACAAGAACGCACACGCGTTTTAGCAGCACGAGTAACGAGACCTCCTCGTCACCTCTCCACCGATCCCGTTTTGCCACGTCAGGATACGACTGCCCAAGGTAATCTTTTTGAATAAACTCTATTATGCCAGCACCCGCTCGTAAGCGTTCAGCTACTTTAGCCAAGCCCGCCAGTGAAAGTCATCCGGTTCTGGCCATTGTTTTGGGATTAATTGGCACCTTTATTTTGGTAGCGATGGTCTTTCACAGTAAAAGCGATCAAACTTTATTTCCGCAGTGGATAGAAACTAAATTTCAATTGCAGACTTCTTCGGATGTAGCGACCGAACATAATCCGTGTGGGCTTTTCGGTGCAACCGTCGCAGTTATCTTATTTAGTTTATTTGGTTATACGGCCTTTTTAATCCCCGCCTTTTTATTTGCAGCAGCGTGGTTTTCGTTGAATCACCGCGCCCACACTTTGTGGCCAACCAAAACTTCGTTAATGTTGGCTTGTATTATCTTGGGTGCACCGGTGATCACAATGAGTTTGGGTGGACCCACCTCAGGTGCCTTCGATTCGAGTGGGGCGGGTGGCGTCACGGGTGAATTTTTATACACCCAACTATGCCAACCCGTCTTAGGAGATTATGGTGCATGGATTCTTATTTTCCCCTACGGATTTTGTTTATTAGGCGTGTTAGCGGATGATCCTAAGGCGACTTTATCAGCTTGGATAACTGAGTTAAGAGATATGTTTGGTGCTTGGAATGCGGAACGTAAAGAAGCAGCAAAACGCGAAGCCTTGGAGCGTAAACAAAGAGCTGAACGCGTTGCGGAACTACGTCGCAAGCAAATGGAAATTAAGAATGTTGAGATTGCGGCTCCAGTCGTCGTCGTGCCTGAGCCCAAAAAAGCTGAGAAGCCAGAAGAGACTCCAGCGGTTGCATTAGTCACCACTGAAGATGTAAAAATTACTCCAGGTTTAACTAAAGTGGCAGCCGAAACACCGGCACCTGCTCCCAGAATTCAAACTCCGATCTTAACCGCTTTAGGTCCTCAAAAAATTGCGGTTACGCGAACAGATAAAATTGAAAAAGCGAATGCCTCGGCTCAGCCCAAGAAAAAAGGCGATTATACTTTCCCGACAATCAGCCTGCTTAATGAGCCAGTCGTAGATAAGGAAATTCCGGTAGAGGATTTCAAAAAGCGCGCGAGTGATTTGATTGAGACACTCACGCAATTTAAAGTTTCGGTAGTGCCCGTGGATCCAGAGGCGGGCATTGATGTTGGTATCCAGCAAGGTCCGTCGATTACACGATACGAAATTAAACCGGCCCCTGGAGTACGCGTAGAGAAGATTTCCAACCTCTCGAATAATATCGCGATGAATTTATCGGCGGAGTCTGTCCGAATTTTAGCGCCTGTTCCTGGTCGAGGTACAGTAGGAATTGAAATTCCCAATCAACACCGCAAGGATGTTTTACTGCGCGAAATTATTCAGTCGAAGGCTTGGACTGAATCAACGATGGAAATTCCGGTGGTCTTGGGTGTAGACAGCGTGACGAATAAACCAGTGATCCAAGACTTGGCTAAAATGCCACACTGCTTAATCGCCGGTGCGACGGGTCAGGGTAAGTCGGTTTGTATTAATTCATTTATCATCTCCATGTTGTACCGTTGTACGCCAGAGGATTTGAGATTCATCATGGTCGACCCCAAGGTGGTTGAGCTGCAGGTTTATTCTAAGTTGCCCCACCTTTTAATTCCGGTGGAGACTGATCCACGTCGAGTGCCTGCGGCGCTGAAGTGGTTGATTGCTGAAATGCAACGTCGCTATAAAATCTTCGCGAAATGCGGTGTTAAAAATATCACGGGCTTTAACGCTAAAATTAAAAAGGAGGCTGGTCTTCCTAAACAAGAAGAGTTGCCACTGAGTGCTGAAGAACAAGCCGCAGCGCGCGAAGCCGCTGAATCAGTGATCGATGACGGCATTTCTATACCGACCGTCAAACTGCCTTATATCGTTTGTATTATTGATGAGATGGCAGACTTAATGATGGCGGCGGCGAAAGAAGTTGAGACTTCGATTGCGCGCTTAGCCCAGCTCGCACGTGCTGCAGGTATTCACTTGGTGCTCGCGACCCAGCGTCCATCAACCGATGTGATCACTGGATTAATCAAAGCCAACTTACCGACACGTATTGGTTTCAAGGTTACCTCTTATATCGACTCGCGTACGATTTTGGATCGTAGCGGTGCAGAAACATTAGTTGGCCGTGGCGACATGCTTTTCGTTCCTCCAGGCAGTGCTACTTTAAATCGCGTTCAAGGTGCTTACGTTGGAGAGCAGGAGGTGGCTGCGATTATCGATTATATTAATGAGAAGAATGGATCACCAGAGTTTGCTCAAGAGGTCGTTGAAGCCATTGAGAAGGGCTCCAGTGAAGATTTCGAAGGGGGTGAAGGTGATGGCGAAGAAGGAGACGATCCGATGGTCGCTCAAGCTTGGTCTATCATTAAAGAAACTCAGCGTGCCTCGGTTTCCATGTTACAGCGTCGCCTCAAACTC
>CAIOLH010000249.1 GCA_903859115.1 uncultured Opitutia bacterium
AGCCAAAAAGTTGCTCGCACTTACCAAGAAGAAGAAATTAATTTTTGCTCTCACTCATAATTATACCGGTTATCCGATGGTCAAAGAAGCACGCGCCATGGTCGCCGCGGGCAAGCTCGGTAAGATTAACAAAATAGTCGTCGAATATCCACAGGGGTATGCTAGCCCCTCTTTGCAGGCCGCTAAGCCTTCCAAAATTTCTAATTGGCGTATGAATCCTAATGTTTCTGGCATCTCTAATTGCATGGGTGATATCGGAACTCACGCCCAGAATCTCGCCCAATATATCACTGGTTTAGAAGTCAAAGAAGTGGCTGCAGAACTGACTGCTTTTATTCCAGGGCACACCTTGGATGATGATGGTAATATGTTGGTGCGTTACAAAAATGGAGCACGTGGGGTTCTCTACGCATCGCAGATTTCAACCGGCGAAGAAAATAATTTAAATATTCGCATCTACGGTTCCTTGGCTTCGCTGGAGTGGCATCAAGAAGACCCGAATGAATTAATGGTTAAGTTTGTTGACGCACCTCGCCAAGTTTGGCGTCGCGGAAATTCCTACAACGGACCTCAGGCTAAAAAATACACTCGTACACCATTCGGTCACCCCGAGGGTTTTATCGAAGCCTTTGGAAATATTTATTGTGCAGTCGTTGAGGCGATTACCGATCGTCTGCTTAATCGCAAGGCTCCGAAAGAAGGTTACGATTTCCCAACTATTGATCACGGCGTGACAGGTATGGCCTTTGTGGAGGCAGCGGTAAAATCATCCAAAGCCAACGCACGTTGGACTAAGCTGAAGATCTAATTGAGTAAATAGATACTCGCGTTGAGTACCGTTGCAAAGCTCACCCACAATACGTGGGGGCTTTGCAGGTACGCCGCGGTTTTGTTTTCTTGGTAAAGACAACGCACCCACGCCCCGAGTGTGATTAAGTAGAATGCTAAAATAACGAGTGCCCAGCCAAGTTGGTGGTATTTAAAAAAGACCGGAGACCAGAGCACGTTGGAAACTAGCATCAAAAAGAAAAATATCTTTGTGAGTTTATTCTGGCTGGATTTCCAGACCATCCATTGCGAGATGGCCATTAAAAGATAGAGGGTGCTCCAGACTGGCCCAAAAAGATAATTGGGCGGATTAAACGAGGGCTTATTCAGATGGGCATACCAGGTAGGAATTTCAGGCAAGGTTGCACGAGAGCCCAGCCAGCCAATCCCGAGTGTCAGTAAAACCAAAAGCCCTAAAACGCCATAACTTCCACGGGTCTGGGATGATTTCATAGGTTTAATATGTTAGATATCCGCTTGGGAGCAAGGGAAGTATTTTGACCGCTTGCCATTCGGCGTTTTGTTCTTCTTTTTCGTCTCACTAAGCCATGTCCGATCCTTATATCCAAAATCTCTTCGCTGAACGTATTGGCGGAATTAATTACGGTAAATCTACCGCGATTTATAAATTTGAAAAAATCAAGCGCGCTAAAGCCGCGGCAAAAAAAGCGAAGCCTGATGTAGCATTGATTGATCTCGGAGTAGGGGAGCCCGATGAAATGGCTTTTCCACAAGTGGTGAAAGCGCTTCAAGTTGAAGCCGCGAAGCCTGAGAATCGTGGCTACGCTGATAACGGTGGTGTTGACCTTCGTTTAGCTGGCGCACGTTATTTAAAGAATCTTTTCAATGTGACCATTGATCCCGAGACCGAAATCCTTCACTCGATTGGTTCGAAAGCTGCGCTCTCACTTTTACCTGCCTGCTTTATTAATCCTGGTGACGTCGTGTTAATGACCGTTCCTGGTTATCCCGTATTTGGAACTCACGCTAAATATTATGGCGGCGTAGTTCATAACATTAAATTAACGGCCGAGAATCATTTCCTCCCCGATTTAAAATCAATCCCAGCTGACGTTTTAGCTAAAGCCAAAGTATTAGTTTTAAATTACCCGAATAATCCGACCGGCGCCTGTGCGACTCTGAAGTTCTACGAAGAG
>CAIOLH010000250.1 GCA_903859115.1 uncultured Opitutia bacterium
GTGGGTTAAGAAAAGTTAAACTTTTTTGAAAATTTTGCTCAGTGGGAATCTTACCTTCTTCATCGTCGCATATTTATCCTCGGTAGATCGGTAGCCTGCTGCACAAGCAACTACGGTTTCATAGCCACTGCCTTTTAAGCCAAGAATCTCGTCGTAAGCAGCTGGATCAATGCCTTCTAACGCACAGGTATCTACCCCGATAACTCCTGCAGCGGCCATAAATTGTCCTAGAGCAATGTAAACTTGGCGAGCAGCCCACTCTCTTTGTGTAGCAGCATCTTTGCCTTTAACCACACCACCAATCATCATCTGACGATACGGTTCAATTTTATCTGCCTCAACTTTTCTTTCTGAAACCATAAGATCAAAGAAATCTTGAACATCTTTTTCGGTCATTTCTGTACGACGAGTAAATACGACCAAATGAGAAGCGTCAGTGACCTGTGATTGGCCCCAAGATACTGGGCGTAACTTTGCGCGAATTTCTGGATTCTCGACCACAATAAACTTCCAAGGCTGCAGTCCGAAGGATGAAGGAGCTAATTGCAGAGATTTTTCTAGGGCTGACCAAGTAGCTGCAGGTAATTTCTTGGTATCAAAAAGTTTGGTCGCATAGCGCCATTCTAAAGCTGAGATTAATTGGTCAGGAGATGTAGCGGGTTGCATAATACCCACATACAAGTCAGTTCGATTTCCTTGTCAAACTAGCCCGGCGTCAAAACACCCTTAGTGAGCAATAACTGCCTTTGCGTACGCTCTGCAAACTCGCGGCTATGCGTCACCAAAATCAGCGCCATTTGCTTTTTGGCCACAATACCCAATAATAAATTGATAATCTGTTGTCCCGTGGCCTCGTCTAAATTGCCCGTAGGCTCATCGGCGAGAACAACCGTCGGATCATTAATTAATGCACGCGCAATGGCCACTCGTTGACACTCACCACCCGAGAGTTGAGACGGATAATGATTTAAGCGCGAACCGAGGCCAACTGACTCAATGAGGGTACGGGCTTTAAATTCGGCATCTGGTGTACCGAGGATTTTTGCCGCCAGCATAACATTTTCCAAAGTATTTAACTCGGGCATGAGCTGAAAATTCTGGAAAACAAATCCGACACCATGTCCTAAGTGTAAATGCGGAGAAACTAAGCCCTTGGATTTTAAATCGATTAAGACTTCACCCGCATCAGGTGCTTCCAGCCCGCCTAACAATTGTAAGAGCGTCGTTTTGCCTGATCCTGAAAGACCTCGAATCGAAACCGATTCGCCTTCATTAACCGTTAAACTAATCGAACGTAAAACATCGAGCGAGCCCGCTGCGGTGGAAAAGGATTTTTTAAGATCTTTAGCTTCTAGTAATACTTTAGACATGACGCATAGCCTCCGAGGGTTTGCGGCTGGCAGCCCAAATGGCGGGCACTAATCCAGCGAGCGTAGTAACTAATAAGGTAAAGCCGGCAGCCACAATGAAATCTGAACTGTCGTAGTGTAACGGGACTTTGGAGAACTGATAGACATTCGCAACCATGTCTCCATCTCCGAAAACTTTGTTAATCATCGTCAAAATATTTTCACGGAATGCCAAAATAATCCAGGTGAGAGCAAAGCCTAAGAGCGTTCCGAGCAATCCAATCATCAATCCTTGAATACCGAATAATGCGACGATTTGCCAGCGTCTTGCACCCATCGAAACTAAAACGCCCACTTCACGCGTGCGACGAATCACCGCGGAGAAGAGCGTGCTCCCAATAGAAAAGGATGCTACCAGAGTGATAATAAACATTAAAAAGAAGAGCATCGTTTTCTCGAAACGAATAGCTTCGAGGAAATTTTTCTTAATTTCCTGCCAAGGTACAAAATGCATTTCTGGGCTTCCGACATTCAAACGTGCCGCAATCGCGGGAGCATCATTCGGGTTTCTAAATCGTAAAGTAATTCCATGGGCCTGTGTTCCCATCGCCCAGAGTTCACGAAAGCGACGAATCGGAATAATCGCTGCGCGGTCATCAACCTCAGTAAATCCAGTCCGTACAATGCCACAGACTTCGAGTTCTGCGGGTAAAGGGGCCTGCCCTTTTTCGGCTAACTCCGCCATCGCGGGCGACCAGAGCTCAATTTTATCGCCAATATTAACGCGTAAAGTTTTCGCTAAACCATAGCCTAAAATCACCCGTCCATCATCAAGATCATCAAACGAGCCAGCGGCAATGTAAGGTCGGGCCGGTTGTTCTTTTACACTCAAATCGATACCGCGCACAAACGCGACGCCGGAAAATTGTCCGTGACGTGACAAAGCTGGGCCTTCGGTAAAAGCAGCAGCAGTAATCACCTCATCGTCTTTACGAATTTTTTTTACGAGTTCGGTCGGATTCGCAATCGTTGTCCGTGTAAGTACGACGCAATCGCCAAAGGATTCTCTGATTCGTAAACGATGTTCTTCACCAAATCCATTCATCACGGTTTGAACGACGAGTAAGGCTGCGACACCGAGACCTACGCCCAAGATAGAAACAATCGCAAACGCTGGAAAACGCTTTCCTGGCTGAAAGAGTTGACGAAGGGCGATTTGAAGAAACCAGGGCAAGTTAAGTGCTTAAGCGTTTTTATCAGGACCCAGAGTTGGGAAAAGAATCACATCGCGAATATTTGCAGCGCCCGTGAGAAGAATAACCAAGCGATCAATGCCAATACCCAAGCCACCCGCCGGAGGCATACCGTGCTCAAGTGCTAA
>CAIOLH010000251.1 GCA_903859115.1 uncultured Opitutia bacterium
AACTGTTCGTACTTATAGGTATAAGCCAAACCGCCTAACATAATCACAAAGATTATAATATTAATAAAATTAACCCCTAAACTCTTACCGCTTTTTAAAGGGAGGCCCAAGAAATAAGCAATCGGGGCAACGAATAATAAGAGGGTTAAGCTGATTAAAATCCCCCCCACACTAAAAGTTAAGAAAACACCAAAGAATAATAGTAAGGCTATAAAAAGAGAAATTAAGTGCGGGCCACCCAATCGATCGCTATCTTTCTTTCGTCGGAAATGCCAAAAGGTTAATGCAAGAGCGATGGCTGCGTTAAAATAAAAATAAGTGCAGGCATGGGTGCGATTAATGAAGGGTCCAAACGTGCGCGCATTACCGGGGATGGGATATCCTAAAATCGTACCTTCAGTCAGTTGATGGGTATAGCCATAGGCTGCTAGTAAACAGGCTGAGATAATAGTAACCCAAGCGAGGGCAATATAAGCGCGTCGATGAACGAGACCAATGTATAAAGCACAGAAAAACATCCAGGGCCCGGCAAAAGTTAATAAAACACGCCAAGCATTCATGCCGCCCGGATCGTGCTCATCGGACAGAAATGGAGCCTTTAATCCATTGGGCAGCCAAGAGATATAAGGCTCTCTAAAAATTCTCCAAAATAAATCTCTTTCCGTAACACTGCCCCATGTGTTTAGACCTTGGATAGCGAAGTAAGCAAACAAGACCAATCCCATCCAGAACGGCACACATTTTAATAAATTATTGAAAGTTTCAGAAGCTGGGCGCGATTTAACATCATCGTAAAGTAAACTAACACCTAAAAGTTGAGCAAATAAAGCAGCTGACGGAAAAGTTATGTAATTTAAAATTTCGTTAGTTCCAGAAATTACACCGCGCACACTTAAAACAACGAAGGCTACTAAGATTATCGCCCAGATTCCTGCACAGATGGCTTGGGCCCGAAAATTACCTACGGCAATAATCAACGCCCCCAAGGATAGTCCCAAGGTAAGCATGGTTGCCCACCAAACCACTCCACCCCAGGCCCACGGCATAATAATCAAAATGGTGGCGGCCACGGCAAACAAAGCCAACTCTCGGGGAGTTAACGAAGGTCTGCGCGTTTTTATATTTTTATAAAAAACGTGTTTAGAATAAAGAATTTCTTCGGCCATTAATTATACGAGTCCAGCTTGATAGATGTCATGAATACGCAGTAAACCTAAACACTTTTGGTTTTCAGGTTGAGTTACTGGCAAAACAGAAATTTGCGAAGGGCGGTCTTCCATCACGCGCGCGGCATCAATGAGAGAAACCTGTGGATGAGTCCGAATGGGATTTTTGGTCATTAGATCAACAACCTTGGCGGTATTTAAATCGATACCTCGACTCAATGCTCGACGAAGATCTCCATCGGTAATCAGTCCCATTAAAATTCCTTCCGTATTTAAAATACAGGCGGCTCCATTGGGATAGGTGGTCATCGCAATAACGGCTTCACGTAATGAGGCGGTGACATCTACTCGCGCACAGCGCTCAATGGACTGAAAAACTTCTCCAACGGTCAACGTGAGATTACGACCCAATTGACCCGCAGGATGAAATCTTGCGAAGTCGGAAGCCCCAAAACCACGTTGTGTAATTAAGGCGGCCGCCAAGGCATCCCCTAATGCTAAAGTCAGAAGCGTACTCGTCGTTGGAACAAGTCCTAAAGGATCCGCTTCAGGGCGCGCACCAATATCTAAAACAAAATCCGATTGAGTCGCTAGGGGTGACTGCGTGTTACCCACTAAGGCAATCAACGGTGATTTAAAGGAGCGCAACACAGGCAAGAGTCGAACCAACTCAGCGGTCGCACCGGAACGAGAAATTAAAATAATAGGGTCGCCCGATTGTAAAATCCCCAAGTCTCCATGAACCGCATCGGCGGCATGTAAAAATATGGCGGGTGTCCCCGTACTGCAAAGGGTGGCCGCAATTTTTTGTGCGATGAGACCCGACTTACCAACGCCAATTAAAACAACTTTACCTGAATGTTTAGCGATTAAATCAACCACCTTGGTGAATGATCCATCGAGACGTTGCGAAAGTTCGGTCAACGCTTCGGCTTCAGCTTTCAATAAAGACTGGGCAGACTGGAGTGGTGTAGTCATAAATTATTTTAGGAGTTTTCGCGCAGCCACCAAATCTTCAGCGGTATCAATGGCGACAGGGTGATATTGCGTTTCGATGGTTTGGAATTTAAAACCATGCGCTAAAAATCTTAATTGTTCTAAAGATTCTACCGACTCCAGAGTGGTCGCGGATAATTTTGGGTAGCGAGCTAAAGTGTCCCGATTGTATCCATAAACTCCGATATGCGACCAATAGGGAAATTCATTTAACCAATCTTTAATTTCTTTGCCTCTAAAAAATGGAATAGCACTACGAGAAAAATAAAGGGCTTCGCCGTTTTCCGCCCGGACAACTTTGACCACGCTGGAAGACTGGAGACGTTCTACTTGGGTAATTTTAGAAACTGCCGTAACCAAGGAACATTGGGTTTTTTTCCAACAGGTTATTAAATCATCAAGTAACATGGGTTCGATAAATGGCTCGTCGCCTTGAACATTGATAAAAAAGTCACCGGGCAACTGATCGAGGATGCTAGAGATTCTAGCCGTCCCCGATGGACAGTCTGGCGAAGTCATCAATACCTCGGCGCCAAATTTTCGGGCGACCTCTGCCACTTCTTCAGCGTCCGTGACTATCACCACCCGTTCCGCTTGTTTTACTTTCTTCGCTCTCTCCCAAACGTGTTGTACCACAGGCTTGCCGCCTAAATCCAAAAGAACTTTACGCGGTAATCGCGTAGAGGCCAGACGAGCAGGAATACAAAGTGTGACCATTAAATTTATTTTCGGAGATTGGATTCGTTCCAGAGATACCACTGATAAACTTCTTGGATTCCCTGTTTTAACGAAATTTTTGGAGTCCAGCCCAGCGCTTGAATTCTGGAATTATCCATTATTTTACGCGGAGTGCCGTCCGGCTTAGATTTATCGAATTCTAATTTGCCATGGTAACCAACAACCATCGCCACCGTTTCAGCGAGAGCCTGAATAGTGACCTCTTGCCCAGAACCCATGTTAATGGTGCCTGGCTCAGAATACTTGTCCATTAAAAGTAGGCAGGCTTGAGCCAAATCATCGACGTGTAAAAATTCACGCAGTGGTAGGCCGGTACCCCATAATTTCACGACAGCATCTCCACGTAATTTCGCTTCATTCATTTTGCGAATAATAGCGGGCAGAACATGAGAATTTTCTAAACTGAAATTGTCGCCTGGACCGTAAAGATTACAGGGCATCGCGCTAATAAAATCAGCGCCGTATTGTTGGCGGGCAAACGTACAGAGTTTGATGCCAGCAATTTTCGCGAGAGCATAAGCTTCGTTGGTAACTTCTAATGGCCCAGTTAAAAGTGAACTCTCTTTAATAGGCTGAGGGGCTAGCTTCGGATATATACAACTCGATCCTAGGAATAATAATTTTTTGACCTTACTTTGGCGCGCGGCTTCAATCACGTTGGTCGACATGATTAAATTGTCGTAAATAAAATCGTAAGGGGCGGTAGAGTTATAATGAATTCCCCCCACTCGGGCAGCAGCCATAATAACGTAAGTCGGTTTTTCTTGAGCAAAAAATTCTTTAACAGCCGCACTATCACGTAAATCGAGCTCCTCTGATGTCCGTCCAATGATTTGAGTGTGACCCGCTTTTTTTAGAGCACGCACGATAGCTGAGCCAACCATACCACGGTGACCCGCTACATATATTTTTTCCTGTAATTCCATTTAGCGATGTTTGTGTGAAAGTGTCTTAATGTCATTATCGACCATGCGATTAACTAATTGCTCAAAAGAAGTTTGTTGCGGATTCCATTTGAGTTCGCGAATGGCTTTGGTGGGGTCGCCCAATAATTGATCCACTTCGGTCGGACGGAAATATTTAGGGTCTACCGCCACCAAGGTACGATTAGTTTTCTTATCGATACCTTTTTCATCTACGCCTGTTCCCTTCCACTCCAACTCAATTCCCGCACGCTTGAAGGCGAGATTACAAAACTCTCTCACCGTATACATCTTACCCGTCGCAATAACGAAATCGTCGGGTTGGTGATGCTGTAAAATCATCCACATGCATTGAACGAAGTCTGGGGCATAACCCCAGTCGCGCTGGGCGGAAAGATTTCCTAAATAAAGGCAGTCTTGACGGCCTAAAACAATATTGGCGACGGCGAGACTGATTTTGCGTGTAACGAAAGTTTCGCCACGGCGTTCAGATTCGTGGTTAAACAAAATCCCATTACTCGCAAACATCCCGTAAGCTTCGCGGTAATTTCGGGTAATCCAATAGGCGTAGATTTTGGCTACACCATAAGGGCTACGTGGATAGAAAGGAGTAGTTTCCGATTGAGGCACTTCGGTGACCTTACCGTAAAGTTCAGAAGTAGAAGCCTGGTAAATTTTTACTTTTTTCTCTAACTTAAGAATTCTGATAGCTTCTAATAATCGCAAGGTGCCCACGCCATCCGTGTCGGCTGTATATTCAGGAACTTCGAACGAAACCTTCACGTGCGACATGGCGCCTAGGTTATAAATTTCATCGGGCTGTACTTCACCGATGATTCGAACTAAATTTGTGCTGTCGGTTAAATCACCATAATGCAGAGCGATTTTTTTGACGTGAATGTCGCGAACCAGATCCTCCATGTAGAGGTGTTCAATCCGCTCGGTGTTAAAACTAGATGAACGACGGATAACTCCGTGAACTTCATAACCCTTGGAGAGTAATAATTCTGCCAAGTACGAACCGTCTTGTCCGGTGATACCTGTAATGAGTGCGCGTTTTTTCATTGTTTTTAAATTTTGTTTTTGGCTTCAGCGATAATTCTCGAACTGCTATCGATCTTCGCACCAAGGCCATCAATCAAATGAGCGCCGTATTTTTGCAGCACCGTCATTTCCGGAATATTACCTGCGTTACGATCGCCACCCTTACAGAAGACAACGTCATGGCCCTGTGCTTTGGCTTCTTTGATTAAAACTTCTAAGGTCGCGCATACAGAACCATCTTGATCGATGGCGAGGATGGCTCGGTCCACGACGCGGAGAGCGGTCGTCACCGCGAGTCGGGTATCTTGATCGATAAAGGCTTTGCCCTTTTTTAAGGCCGCTTGGACATCGTTGTTAACAATGACCCAAAGTTTATCGCCCTGCTCCTTCGATAAATTGAGTAATTCTAAATGCCCACGATGCATGGGATCAAAGTATCCGCTAGTGATTGCGATTTTCATAGGATGTTTTTGAGAAAGGCTTACAGGCTACCGCTCGTGCCGGAGGGTGAACCGGAACGTGAAGTATTATATTTTTACTAATAAAATCAGCCTTAATTACGCCTCGGGAGGAGGGAGTAAAAAGGTGGAGAGTTCGAGAGCTCGACTGTTCCAGCGCTGTAAGCGGGTTAGCCGATCAATCACCTCTGCCGAGAAATTTTGGTCAGACGCCTCTTTCACTAATTTTTGGAGTAGTGGCTTTGATTCTTCTAAGCTCGGAAGAACCTGATTGCGCAATAGACCTACCAGCGAAGCTGCTAAAGAGGGTGAAGGTTTCCAGCGCTCCCGACGACTTCCCTTTACCTTAATCGACTCCACCATACCATTGCCCTTGAGAAACCTAAGTCCTTGACTGACAGAGCCTTTGCTTATGCCAAGGCGGCCTTGAATGACATCAAATTCAAGGGCTTCAGGTGAACTATATAAAAGAGCGTAGATCTCCGCGACCGACCTTTGAACGCCTAAAATAGCGGCCATCTTCACAAAAAATTTCGTTAACTCCTTTTCTTGAGCTGAAAGCGGCGCGAAATGGGGCTTTTTCATGGGATTTTTGGACGTTTTTATTGATAGTGTTATCATTATTTACGCCCCAATTAAGAAGAACCCGAATTTTCATTTAAAATTGAACTTAGGCAATGGCTAAATTCCTTTTTCACCTATTCGTAACCATAAAAAAGCCCCATTTGGGCTATTTTATTAAATTATCCACCTTGGCGCCCCCTTGGGGATTCGAACCCCAGTTACCTCAGTGAAAACGAGGTGTCCTGACCGGGCTAGACGAAGGGGGCACACGGTGGAATGGGGAACTTACTACCCTGACCACCTTGGTCAAGTATTTTGAAAGTTTAGAGAGATTTCGTTCCGCCATGCTCTACCGGCCGAACAAACTACGGTCCTCTATCGGATCGGCCGAGCGATTGGCACCTTTGAGGTGTGCGTTTTTGGCGAGGACGTACCCACCCCAGGCGGCCGTTCCGATAAAAATTATTATAAAGATAAAAAGTCTGACCCGAGACGTCGGAGGGTGATTTTTATTTTCACTCATTTTAAGATATTAACCTTCCCATGAATATTAAATCAATCCATATAAATAAATAAGTAATTTAAAACCCCTAAATTACACACCTCATGGTTTTAAAAACGAAGCCATTGCTTCTACTATTAAACACAGGGGAGATACATGAAGAAAAATTAGTGGGAGAACTTGAGCAGGCCAATTTTAGAGTTCAATTATTTGAAAAAGATTCTTTGGCTTTAAAATTCCTGGAGAGAAATAATGTTCACGGACTATTTGTTGTTAGTAGTACACTCGAAAAAACAAAGTCACTGATTGGAGAAATTCGTAAAACCGAAAACCCCGTGGCTATCTTCTGTTCCATGAGTCAGTGTAGCCCTGAAAATATTGCTGGGCTATTAGATCATGGCTGCGATGAGTTTTTTACAAAGTCCTCTCCCTCCATCGAAGTCATTGCGCGCATTAAAGCCGTACTGCGTCGAAGTGATGTCGTCAAAGACCGTCAAATTACTGCTAACGTAAGTCTGGATATGGAAAAATTTAATTTTCACGGCGTAACTGTAAATCCTGGTCAGCTAGAAATTGTTTTTGATGAAAAAAATAAATTCAAATTAGGTAAAAAAGAATTAGGCATCCTCTACTACCTCGCCAGCAATCCAGGGGTTATTGTTAGTCGAAATAATTTAATCCACGCCGTCTGGGGAGTCCATGCCAACACCCGCAGTCGCTCGGTGGATCAATATATCACCAAAATCCGTATACTTTTTGAAAAATACGCCGATGGCTTGAGTTGTTTACGCACCCTGCACGGGATTGGTTATTGGTATGATCCCAAGCTATTGAGCAAGAAAAAGGCTAGTTCCTAAATTAGGACGCACTCGCTTGATTTTTGGCCGAGTTTGCCTTAATTAGACTTCATGAAAATAAAAGCTTATCTTAAACCTAGTTGCGGTTGGTCCAACGGCGTCCGTGCTATCTTAAAAAAACATCAACTGGCTTACGAAGATGTAGATATTATCAACAACCCTGCCAACTACGCAGAGATGGTTGAGCGTAGTGGCCAACGTCTTTCACCTTGTGTCGAAATTGATGGCGTGATGCTGGCCGATATTTCTGGCGATGAAGTAGAAAAATATATGTTAGAAAAAGGTCTGGTTAAACCTGTCAGTGCTGAAACCGATGTTCCCACCAATGCGCCTTGCACGGATGAAGAACACGCCAAGCAACGAGCCAAGACGATTCGCTTCTTCTAAGTTACTGAGTCGCGAAAGCGGCCAAAGATTCGGCCACCCAAGCTCTTTGATTTTCAGCAAGTTCCGGGAAAACCGGAATGCTCAGAACTTCTTGGGCAAGTTTTTCGGCTACCAGTGCAGAGTCTGCTCCGCGACCAATACCCTTAAAACATTCCTGGCGATGAAGCGGAATGGGATAATAGATTTCGCACCCAATTTTTCGCTCAGTTAAGAACTGTTTCAACGCGTCTCTACGACCATTTAAAACTCGGAGCGTAAACTGATTCCAAATCCCTTCGCCCGAAAAATCTTGAGGTAAAAGAATCTTAGCATCGCTCGGTGCATCGGATCCATTCAGGGAAATCCCTTTAACGGTGCTTAAAAACTTGTGGTAAAAAAGGGCGTTCCCTGCACGGGCACAATTATACTTTGGAAGATGAGGCAACTTCACGTGCAATAAAGCGGCCTGCAGTGGATCCATTCTAAAATTCGCTCCTACATATTTATGAAAATATTTTGGCTGCATACCATGTACTCGTAAAATACGAGCCTTCTCAGCCAGCGTATCATCTTGCGTGGTCACTAAACCCGAGTCGCCAAATCCACCGAGATTTTTTGAGGGGAAAAAACTCGTCGCACCAAAATCTCCGACAGACATAGTAGGGTGACCCTGCCAGCGTGCACCCATCGACTGCGCAGCGTCTTCAATTAAAAAAAGTTTATGGCTATCAGCAAACTGACGCAGACGAACCAAGTCGCAGGATTGTCCAAAAAGGTGGACGGGCATAATGGCCTTGGTTTTAGGGCCTACCTTCTTTTCGGCGTCTGCTAAGCTAATATTAAATGTATGTGCTTCAACATCCACCCATACCGGGGTAGCTCCGAGACGGACGACCGATCCAGCTGTCGCGAAAAAAGTAAACGCTGGTAATAAAACTTCGTCGCCAGGTCCAATGCCCAAAGCCATGAGCGGTAAAAGTAAGGCATCCGTACCCGAAGAAACTCCAATCGCATGCTTTACCTTTAAAAATTCGGCACAGGACTTTTCGAACGCCTCAAGGCGTGGACCCATAATAAAAGCGTTCGACTTCATGACTTCTTTAAAAGTCGACTCATACGCAGGAGCCAAAGCTTCGTTCTGCGGGCCGAGATCTAATAAGGGAACCGTTACCATGATTAACACTTCATTCAGTCACACTCAGCGAGCAACATCTTTCGATTTAAATCGGCTGATTAAAATCAAAATTAGACCCAGGATTAACAATGGCAAAGTCCAAAATTGTCCTGCCGTTAAACCCATAATAAATCCATCCTCTGGAACACGGAAAGCTTCCGTGAGAATGCGGGCGCACGCGTAAATAATTAAAAACTCGCCCGCCAACTGTCCGGCTGGGAGTTTTTTAGGATAGCGCCAGTAAACCCATAGAAAAGGGATAAGGCCCTCACCCAGGGCTTCGTATAATTGTGATGGGTGACGAGGAATATTTCCTTCACGTGGAAAAATAACCGCCCACACAACGTCCGAAGGTCGTCCTACCAGTTCTGCGTTTATGAAATTTGCGATTCGTCCAAAGAAAATTCCAGCTGGAGCCATCGCACATAATAAATCGCCGACCTGTAAAAATGAAACGCGACGTGTCTTCGCAAACCACGCAGCAACAAAGATAATTCCTAAAAATCCTCCATGACTAGCCATCCCACCCTGCCAAACCCTGAAGACCATCATGGGGTCAGCCAAAAATTCTTCATGAGCGTAAAGTAGAACGTGGCCTAGACGTCCGCCCAGAACTACTCCCATCATAATCGCGGTAATTAAATTGGATTCATCTTGGGGTGATTGCAGTGGAGTTAATTGTCGCACTCTCCAGCGATGTAATAACAAAGCTGCTATTAAAAATCCCGTTGCATAAGAAAGACCGTACCAATGAATGCCTTTAAGAAACCATCCATCTGGAAAGTGAATCGCTACCGGATCTAAATGGTGAACCCAATAGGCTAAAAGCATAGTCTTAAGCCTTAGGGGTTGAACCGTCAGAACCAGGTCGACGATTGAAACGGTGACCACGCTGGCGAGCCAACTCTCTCATATCAGGGTGAGGATCGTCTTTCTCATAAATTTCTAAGCCTAGTAGAGATTCAAAAATATCTTCGAGTGTTATGACTCCCGCGAAGGCACCAAACTCGTCTACCACAACGGCTAAGTGTTGGTGAGCTCGAACTAAATCGTGTAAGGCATCAGAAAGTGTAGCATTCTCGGGCACGATATGAGCGCGTGCCATCAGTTCTTTAATTTTTATTTCTCTTTTACCATCGCCTGCAGCTTTTAAGATGTCGCGACGGCGAACAACGCCAACGATACGATCAGGATTAACATCCCAAACCGGCATACGACCATGCGGAACGTTGGAATAGAGTCTTAAAACATCACCCACCGAAAGATTCGCTTCGAGAGCGGTGACGACAGGACGAGGAGTTAAAACCTGCGAAACGGGAATATCATCCAATCGAACGGCATTAGCAACTAAGGTGCTTTCGGCCTGGGTTATTTTTCCTTCACGCGCAGCGGCTTGTGCCATACTGCCGATGTCAGCATCAGCGCGATCAAAACCTACTTCTTCCGGTGTAGCTAAAGAATCGTGCATGCGTCCCAAACGTCGCAGAATGTAAGCTGCACCACGGACAAGCATGAGTGATGGCGCAATTTTAGGAGCTAAACTTAATCGAAAGTGTGTCCCCAGTTTTTGAGGCAACATCACTGTAAGCCATGCCATGAAAAAAGAAATTAAAACGACAAAAAGAAACAATCCAGCTGAGGCCCAATGCGTGGAGGCTGTTTCAATTAATTTCGAACCAAACAATATTCCTCCTAAAAGCGCACTCATACCAACAAAGGCTGCAATGAGAACTTCAAAGGCGGCCAACGTGTTACCCTGTTCGCCACGACAGCGCTCTAGTGCGATAGCAGCTTTAGCGTTATGACGTCGCAACTCTTCAATTTCGCCCAACGAAAAGGCGGAAACGACACCGGCGACCAAGGAGAGCAGTGCAGCGCTTCCGTTGAGTAAAATAAAAATGATCCAGAGCAACCAAGGTTCCATGTCCTTTTACCCTAGTAGTGTCTTAGAAAATTTGCGAGGGAGAATCCGATGGTTGACCTTCATTTAAATGG
>CAIOLH010000252.1 GCA_903859115.1 uncultured Opitutia bacterium
CTTTACTGTCCCTCGACCTGTTGCCTAGATGGGGTCCAACAACACACTATGGGAAGCCTCAAGAAAAAGCGTCGTTTAAAAATGAATAAGCATAAACGCCGTAAACGTTCCAAAGACATGCGTCACAAGAAGTAAGCATTTGCTTATTTCTAGGGCCTTTAAGCACAGGGCGACCCCACCGGTCGCCCTGCTTGTTTTTCGGGCTTGCCCAACCTCCATTCCGCCCCCAAGTCTTAACCCTCAAACCCAAACCAAACCATGGCTCGCGAAACCATCATCATTGAATGCACTGAAGCACGTAAAGAAGGCAAACGCCCTTCTCGTTACATGACTACCCGTAATAAGAAACTTTCCCAAGAGAAGGTAGAGCTCAAGAAGTACAATCCTTCGCTCCGCCGCCACACTCTCCATAAAGAAATCAAAGGTTAATCTTAATTAACCCTTCGATTAAAAAGGCCGAAGTCTTCACTGATTTCGGCCTTTTTATTTTAAATATTAAATTAGGCGGATTGTTGCATCCGGCGTTCGCTACGCCAGCGGGCGCGATGATTACGCGTCCAATCTAAAAGGGCTTTTTCGAAGCCAATATCTTTACCGGCTTTTTCAGACTCGATCCACTTGTGACGTAGGATTTCGTCTCTTTCGGCTAGCCACTGAGCATACAGCGACGAACGACCCGCAAAACTTTCACCCTCAGGTTGGCCTTTTTGCAATTCGTGCATTCTTACTCTCAATAAAATTATTTTAGGCGAATTGGCAAGAACGGGATAGGGTATTTACTGTGAAATTTGCCCTAATTTATGCATAATAGTGAGGGCAACTGACTTAAATACTCTCGCCGCATTGCTGTCGGGGTGGCTGATGACAATAGGGATGCCTAAATCGCCCCCTTGTCGCACCGCGGCATCTAAAGGTACTTCGCCTAATAATTCCGTATCAAGTGTTGTTGCCACTTTAAGTCCGCCCCCTTGGCCGAATGGATATTGGCGGGTTCCGTTCGAGTCTTCGAGGTAACTCATATTTTCGGCGACGCCGATAATGGGGATGCCTACTTTCGCAAACATGGCCGCACCGCGAAGAGCAACCGAAACAGCGGCGGTCTGAGGTGTGGTGACAATAATAGCTCCACTGAGTGCCATGGATTGGGCGATCGATAATTGTGCATCGCCTGTGCCTGGAGGAAGGTCGATCAGTAAAATTTCACAGTCGCCCCAACGAACATTCGAAGCGAATTGCGAAATCGTTTTCATGATCATGGGACCGCGCCAAACGACAGGCGCATCAGCATCGATCAGCAGCCCCATTGACATAATTTTGACGCCAAAATTTTCGAGTGGGATTAAAACTTCGCCCTCCATCTCGGGTCGGGTATTCACGCCGATCATGAGGGGGACGGAGGGACCGTAGATATCGCAATCCATCAAGCCTACACGACCAGGTTGACCTTTGTCGGTAAAACTTCGGGCGAGAGCACAGGCGAGGTTGACGGCAAAGGTGGATTTTCCGACCCCGCCCTTACCGCTAGCTACGGCGACGATGTATTTTACGTTTTTAACACCCGCATCGATCGGCAATTTGCTATCCGTGGACGGAGTGCTGGCGGCTGGGGCGTTTTTTGGGACGGTAACGGTGATGGCTATTTCGGGATCGATGACGCCTGCGGCTTTCAGGACCGATTCGATATCATTATAAAGTTTCTTGGGAATCTCTGGGTCGGCGGTGGTGACCGCTAGGCCGACGGTGACTTTGCCGTCGGGGGTGACTTCGATTCCACGTAATAGACCAAACGAAAGGATGTCTCGGCTGAATCCGGGGTAGCGGACTTGGCCAAGGGCTTTTTCTATAGTTTCCTTATCAATGGGCATGAGCAGGATTGAACTCCCGCCCTAGTTTAGGTCAAACTACGAAAACTTAAATTTCATCCATGAAGTCAATAAACGTCATTTTCATCTTTGTGGCAGTCCTGTTGAGCACGGGAATGCGGGCCGAAGAGCGTGTGGTGATTAACGACAATATTGAAGCGACGGTGCAGTCGGGTGTAATTCCTATTTCAATTAATTGTGATGATCCGACTTTAGGTGCGATGGTACGCGCTGCACTGAATGCCCATGGTGCGTTTAGTGTACGCAATGGTTCATCGGTAAAATTAAATATTGGTCGCACGGCTCTCACCGCGGCGGTGGCTTGTGATAATGCGCGATTTAATTTTCAAGACACCGTCGAGGCACGCGATGAAGAGGATTTAGCAATGAAGGTCGCAGACGCAGCTATTGTGGGTCTGGGTCGCGCTTGGCAGCTCAAGCCTATGTTTGCTGGAACCAAAATCGCTTTTGTTTCTACATTCTCGGGTCACTCCGAAATTTACACGACGAATTTAATTTATTCACGTATCCGTCGGATCACCGATTTTAAAAATACTTCTATTTCGCCTCGCTGGTCGGCCGATGCCGGAAAAATTTATTTCGTATCATCCATGCGCACGGGCTTCCCAGAAATTTTTACGACGAAGGGTGCCGGAGATTTACAAAAAGTCATTACCGATGTGCGCGGTGCGTTGGGTGGTGCGAGTTGCGGACCCGATGGACGTATCGCTTTTGCCTCATCAAATAAGGGTTCTATGGATATCTACGTCGCTGGAGGCGCGGGTGAAGGACCACGTCGAGTGATTGCCACAGCGGATGTGGATGCGGATCCTTCATGGTCGCCTGATGGTTCTAAAATCGTACTTACGAGCGGTCCCTTGGGTCGTCCTGGCATTTACGTGTCTTCGGCGTCGGGTGGTTCACTCTCACGTTTATCAACAGGCTATAGCTATTGCACCGAGCCACGCTGGAATCCTAAAGACTCTGCACAAATCATTTTCACTTTTCAGTCGGGTCGTCTCGGACTTGCGGTGGCTGATATCACCAAGGGTGAAATTGTTGCCGTGCCAACGACGTCACCTTTAAATTTATCTCACGCCTCTTGGTGTGCAGATGGACGTCACGTAGTCGCTACTCAAGCGACGAAGACCACATCATTTTTAGTGATCGTCGATACGAAGTCAGGAAAGACTACCCGACTCACGGACGCCAAAATGGGCAACTGTTCTGAACCCGATTGCTGGGTGAGCAGAAATTAATTCGAGCGCTGGCGGAGTCGATCAATCGCCACAGCAGTCACGATAATCGCACCAGTGATGATGCGTGTCGTGCTTTCGCTGATGCCGTTTAAAGTACAACCTGTACGAATGACGGTAATGATTAATGCACCAATCAGGGAGCCGAAAATTGAGCCGATACCACCGTTGAGGCTGGCACCACCAATGACGACGGCTGCAATGATATCGAGCTCGTAGCCCGTTGCACCGGTGGGGTCACCTTGGCCTTGGTAAGACACGAGCATGAGTCCGGAGAGGGCAGCGAACGCTCCGCCAATCATGTAGACAAAAATTTTAGTGCGGTCGACGGCGACACCACAGAGGCGCGCAGTATTTTCATTAGATCCGACGGCGAAAACATGTCGGCCAAATACAGTGAAACGCAAAACTCCAGTCGCGACGAGTGCGAGTGCGATCATCAACCAACCACCTGGAGGGATGATTAAGAATTTCATATCATCGGGTAGACTGTTGAGCCAAAATCTCAACCAGTTAGCATCTTGTGCGTTGATGGGCTGTGAGTTGGCCAAGGCCAAGGCCAGTCCGCGCAGAATAAGTAGAGTTCCGAGAGTGGTGATGAAAGGAATGAGTTTTGCACGAACGACAAGGAGTCCGATGAATAAACCAATCAGCAGTCCGCTGATTAATGTGACGCTCACCGTGACCAAAGGATTAGTTCCGGCGACGGCCAGTTTAGCACCTACAACGGAACAGAGCGCAATCGCTGAACCAATCGATAAATCAATCCCTGCAGAGATAATAATAAAAGTCATACCAATCGCAGCGATACCAATCACCACGGTTTGTTGAACGATGGATTCGATACCTTCGGCCGAGCCAATGGCGCGGTTGCCAAGGCTAAAAAATAAACCCCAGATAGCGACGAGTGCAATAAACGTCCCCAGTGAGTTGAGAATTTTTTTCGTAGAAGTGGAGTTGCTCATAAAATAAATATTAGTTTCCGGTAGCAGCGCGCATCAGTTTTTCAGAATTAGTTTCTGAAACGGGGACGGCTTCGCTTAATTGACCGCGGCAGACGGTAGCGATGCGATCACAGACACCGAGAAGTTCAGGCAGGTAACTGCTGACCATTAAAACGGCTTTCGGATTTTTAGGATCTGTGACGAGACGATTAATGACTTCGTAAATTTTAGCTTTCGCAGCGATGTCGATACCGCGAGTGGGTTCGTCGAGTAAAAGAATGTCACAGTCAGCTTCGAGTAATCGTGCGATGGCTGCTTTCTGTTGATTCCCGCCCGAAAGATTTCCAATCGGTTGGTCGGGTCCTTGGCAGCGAATACCAAAATCGGAAATCCATCGCGCTGTATGTAGGCTTCGCTGACTGGGTGAGATAAAGCCTATTTTACCTAGTTTAGAGAGAGCAGGGAGGCAGACGTTGTCACCGATGCTTAAATCGAGGGCGAGGCCTTCCTCTTTGCGATTTTCACTTACAAATCCTAAATGTGCCTGCCAATTACTGCGAGGGTCGGAAGTTTTTTGTTTACCGTTAACCAAAACATTTTTCCCGGCAATGGTATCGAGACCAAAGATGGCTCGTAAGAATTCCGTACGACCAGCTCCGACTAATCCGCAAAGTCCGACCACTTCACCGCGACGTAAAGTAAGTTTACCGCTGCCGGGAATGGTTGCCTCTAATAAAACCGGACCGATGGTTCGTTGGCTACGGGGGTAAAGGTCTTTGACTTCACGGCCGACCATTTCGGCAACAATTTTTGCATCATCGATTGATTTTGTTTCGTGCACGGCGACGGAAGCACCATCGCGTAGAATGGTGAGTCGAGTGGTGAGACGTCGAACCTCCTCAAGGAAGTGTGAAATATAAATAATACTCAGTCCGCGTTTTGCTAAGGTATCAATTAAGTCGAATAGGCGTTCTACATCGGCCTGTGCTAAAGAACTGGTAGGTTCATCGAACACGATGATTTTACAGCCCATGGATAACGCACGGGCAATTTCGACAATCTGCTGTTGGCTGACTGATAATTCTCCCGCGGCTTCGTTGACGTCGATATTACCATGACCGAGGCTTGCTAACGTTTTATTAGCTTCAGCACGCATCTTGGCGTGATCGATGAGCAGTCCGTTACGTGGTTCGATTCCGAGGAAGATGTTTTCGGCGACGCTGAGGTGGGGAGCGATGGAGAGCTCCTGGTAAATCATACCCACGCCGCGGCGACGAGCTTCGGACGGATTAGCGGGTGCGTAAGGTTTTCCGTCGACCCACATTTCTCCACTGTCGGGCTGGTACGCACCCGAGAGAATTTTCATCAAGGTGCTTTTACC
>CAIOLH010000253.1 GCA_903859115.1 uncultured Opitutia bacterium
GTCCGACACACTTAACGCTATGAAAGCTGACAATGACTTGTATCGCCGGCTCCGCGAGTTGTCAGCCGACCAACTTTGGACCGTCGAGGTACCCAAATTCAATAAGGCCAGCCTGGTGGAACGGGGTCGCCAAGTCGCCCTCATCCGTGCCGTGGGTGTCGTATTTGCTAATACCCAAAACGAAAAACTTAAAACCCAAGTGAAGTCATGGGTGAAGTCACTGCTGTCCGATCCTTCGGAAAAAGTGCGTCGCTATGCGATGGCCGCGATTCCTAAACTCGGTGGCGATGTCGAAGCCGAGAAAGAAATTATCACTATCTTAAAGACGAGTTCAGTTGATCGTGAGAAAAAGAAAGCGGGTTCGGCTCTCGAAAAAATCGCGGGTGAAGAAACTTTAAAAGCTGTAGGTGGAACTAATGCACTTCCGATTTCGGAACAGAAAGTTCGAGCCAATGTAGCGCGCAAAGAAAGTCCGGCCAAAATTCGCATGGATGCGATTTTAGATCGTTACGATACTTTAAGAATCAGTCTCCGTTGTCGCCGTGGTTTAGAAGCTATCTTAGCTGATGAAGTAAAAGAAGCTGAAGCGAAGGGTGGTAAATTTAAGCTCTTGGAGATTCGCGGATGTCACGTTGTAGTAGCGGCTAAATCCCCATTTTGCTTGGCTGATATCTATCAGTTGAGATGTTTCGATACGGTCGGTTTTTACATCGGCCGTGTGCGCGATCCGCAGTCACCCGACGCCATTAATGAATTAGCCAAGGTCATTGCCTCGCCACTCACCGAGCGATTGATGGAGCATTTTACGGAAGGTTCTTGGCGTTATCGTTTAGCTTTTTCGGGAAGTGATAATCAAGATGCGGTTGTTGAGAAAGTAACGCAGGCTGCTTTCAAAATTAATCCAAAGATTTTAAATGATGCGCGCGAAGCTCCGTGGTCGCTCGATGTCTTTTTAGCGCCGACGGCGACGATTGCAGAAATCCGTCCGCGTGTTTCACCCGATCCTCGTTTAGCGTATCGATTGAAGGCAGTGAATGCTGCATCACATCCGCCTATTGCTGCTTGTATGGCGAGATTGGCTGGAACGGATGATCAAGAATTGGTTTGGGATCCGTTCTGTGGATCTGGACTCGAACTCATCGAGATGGCCATGCATGCGAAAGTTAAATGTGTCGTCGGGACTGACTTAAGTGAGTCGGCCATTGCGATGATGAAAGGTAATTTTGCGGCGGCTAAACTCGATGGTGTGCGGGGAGCCTTTTATACCAGTGATTTCCGAAACATTGATATTATACCTGAATTAAAGAAGAGGAATGTATCGCTCATTATTTCCAATCCGCCTTTGGGTCGTCGCGTCCGCGTGCCTAATTTAGAAGGCTTATTTGAAGATCTGTTTAGAGTGGCGGGTGCGGTTTTACGTCCGGGCGGTCGACTCATTTTTGTGAATCCAGGGCGCGTTGAGCCGAAGGATAAGTCGTTGCGTCGCGTGTATCGTCAGATAGTCGATTTGGGTGGTTATGATTGTAAGATGGAAATGTACATGAAGATGTAATTGTGGGTAAACGACATCAGCCCATTCCCTGGTGAGAATGAGCTGAATCAAATGGTGGAGGTGGTGGGAGTTGAACCCA
>CAIOLH010000254.1 GCA_903859115.1 uncultured Opitutia bacterium
GTCATTTATACTTTTACCGAGTCAACCCCTTAATGCTTGCGACTATGCGGTCCATCGACTTCCTAAATGCCCTAATGAGTAAGGATTCCTTAAAATTAATGATAGGACTGCCCAAAGGTAGCCTCGAGGAGGCCACCCTACAGCTTTTTGGTCGGGCCGGCTTTCCGGTGTCCAAAAGTAGCCGTTCTTATCGCCCTTCTTTCGACGACAGCACCTTGGACGGACGTTTCATCCGCGCCCAAGAAGTGGCTCGTTACGTGGAACATGGTTTCTTTGATTGCGGTTTAACCGGTCAAGACTGGGTCCAGGAAAACACCGCGGACGTCGTAGAGGTTTGCGAACTGATCTACAGTCGTGCCTCCGCTCAGAAATCTCGCTGGGTACTTTGTGTTCCCGAAGCCTCTGCTATTAAAAAAGTTCAAGATTTAGAAGGTAAGACCGTCGCCACTGAACTGGTCGAGACAACCCGTCGCTGGTTCAAAAAGAACGGCGTCAATTGTACGATTGAATTCTCTTGGGGTGCGACCGAGGTAAAAGTTCCTGAATTGGCTGATGCGATTGTCGATATCACCGAAACAGGTTCTTCGCTCATCGCTAATAAATTAAGAATCGTAGATACACTTCTCTCCACTACTACCGTTCTTATCGCTAATAAGAAAGCATGGGCGGATCCGGATAAACGCGCTAAAATTGAGACCATTGCTCTGATGCTCAAAGGTGCCTTAGCCGCACAACACATGGTGGGATTAAAATTTAATTTACCGCGCAAAGCACTCGACGCCGTTTCCGCAGCGCTGCCAGCCTTAAGAAATCCTACCATCTCAACCCTCACTAATCCTGATTGGGTCGCCGTGGAAACGATTATTGATTCTAAGCAAGCTCGTGACTTTATCCCGACGCTAAAAGCTCAAGGCGCGGAAGGTATCGTCGAGTATCCTATTAATAAATTAGTCTATTAATCTATTCATGGCCGACTCTGTCCGCATTGGACTTATCCAATTAACCGCTGAGGAAACTCCAGCGGATAATGTTCGTAAAACGATTCCACGGATTGAGGAAGCGGCGGCAAAAGGTGCTAAAATTATTGGTCTGCAAGAAATGTTCACGACTAAGTATTTTTGCATCCAACAAGATCCGAAGAATTTTAATTTAGCTGAACCTATCGAGACGGGACCGTCTGTAACAGCCTTAGCCTCAGTGGCGAAAAAATTAGGCGTCGTCATCATTGCTCCACTCTTTGAAGCACGTGGCAGCGAAGTTTATCACAACACCGCTGCCGTCATCGATGCGGACGGAACAGTGATGGGGAAATATCGCAAGATGCACATCCCTCAGGATCCAGGTTTTGAAGAGAAATTTTATTTCACCCCGGGAGATCTCGGATTCCGTTCTTGGAAAACCGCCCACGGAAATATTGGTGTCTTAATTTGTTGGGATCAATGGTACCCCGAGGCTGCAAGACTGACCGCCCTGAGTGGCGCTGATATTTTATTTTATCCGACTGCTATCGGCTGGCTCCCTGAAGAAAAAGCCAGCTTAGGCGCTGCTCAACATACTGCTTGGGAAACGGTGCAACGCGGACATGGTGTAGCTAATGGTTGTTATGTCGCCGCGACCAACCGTGTTGGCCAAGAGGGTAACACTCAATTCTGGGGACAAAGTTTTGTTTCTAATCCTTACGGCGAAATCATTGCCCGCGCTTCGGTTGATAAAGAAGAAATTCTGTTGGCCGATTGTGATATGAAAAAACAAAAGGAGTTTAGGAGAATCTGGCCCTTCTTCCGCGATCGCCGCATTGACGCCTATACTGATTTAACACGTCGTCTCCGCGATTAACGCATGTCGCTTTCTCCGCGAAAATTAGGTTTCCGCATGCCGGCGGAGTGGGAAAAACAGAGCGCCACCTGGCTCTCTTGGCCCTCCAATCAAAAACTCTGGCCCGGACACTATCATCTCGTCCCCGCAAAGTTTGCAGAATTTGCAGCGGCTATTTCTAAATTTCAACCGGTTAAAATTAATGCTTCAGGTAAATTAAAAGCCGAAGCTGAAAAATTGTTAAAGGAAGCTCGTGCGGATTTATCCGTCATTGAATTAGTAGATATTGCGACGGATGACGTTTGGTGTCGCGACCACGGTCCTATCTTTATTAAGAACGATCAAACAGGTGAGCTCGCGATTACTGATTGGGAATTTCACGGTTGGGGTGGAAAATTTGAAGCGTCTCTCGATAATCAAGTTCCCAAAAAAATTGCTAAACACCTTGGACTAAAATGCTTTAGCTTCGCTTTTGAATTAGAAGGTGGAGGTATCGAAGTTACGGGCGACGGTCGCTTACTCACCACCGAAGCCGTACAAAATAATCCCAATCGTGCCGAAGGCAGAAACGATGCCGAGTTTCACCAAGCCATCAAAGAGGGATTATCAATTGATGAAATTCTTTGGATTGGGGAAGGCCTCGATAATGATGATACCGATGGGCACATTGATAACTTAGCGCGTTTCATTAGTCCTCAATCAATCATTGCAGCAACGGAACAAAATTCCAGTTCTCCTAATTTTCATCGCCTCCAAAAAAATCTCGAGCGTTTAGGCCAGATGAAAACAAAAGCGGGATCGAAGTTTGATGTCATTCCCCTGCCCTTACCTGAACCCATTCATTTGGCGGGTCGCGATCTTCCACCGAGTCATGCAAATTTCTTGATCGTCAATGATGGTGTTTTAGTGCCGCTATACGGACAAAAATCAGACGACGTCGCGATGGGAATATTACAGGACTGTTTCCCTAAACATAAAATGGTAGGCATTGATTGTCGGGTACTACTGATTGAAGGCGGCGCACTTCACTGCTTAAGCCAACAGCAACCTGCTTAGTTTTTAGGCTTAAGTTTGTCGCCACACCCACAGCCACCCGCACATTTTCCTGCGCGTTGGTTCTTAAATTTTTTGACGGCACGGTTAATCAACCAACCTAAAGCTGAGCCAACTAAAAAAGAGATGATGATTAACTCGAAATTCATGTGAGTCTAATGACTACTTGATAGACGACCACAGCCATGACCCAAGCTAGGATTGTCATATAGAAGAATGATATAGCGGCCCACTTCCAGCCGCCGGTTTCTTGAGCAAGCGTCGCAATGGTCGGACCACATTGAGAACACAATGCGAAGAAAACCATCAGGGCTAATACAGCCGCCAGAGAAAATATCGGTGTTGATTTTCTTGGTCCATCCATCCACTTCGCATCCTGCATCGCGGATCGTAAATGTTGAGAGTCCGCTTCCGCTCCTTTGCCGATAGAATAAGTAACGCCTAACGTGGAAACAATCACTTCGCGGGCCGGGAAACTCGCCAAGACGCCGACAGTGATTTTCCAATCAAACCCACACGGGTCAAAAACGGGTTGGACGGCTTTTCCAAATCGACCCATCCAAGATTGCTCAATCATTGCAGCCTGGGTGCGGGCTTGGAGTTCGTTGGCTGTCAGTGTTGGCTCTGATACTTTAATTTTCTCAGCCATCTGAGCATCGCGCGGGAAATAACAGAGTGCCCAAATAATAATCGTAATTGCAAAGATAACTGTGCCGGCTTTCGAAATAAATTCGGCAGCGTTTTGCCACATCCGCCAAATCACATCACGAGGCTTGGGCATCTGGTAGCGCGGTAACTCTAAAACAAACGGCTGCGGTTTTACTTTTAAAATAAAGCGCGTCAGCACGAACGCCGTGGGTACCGCAAAAATTAAACCCACACAATGCATGCCTACCATAACAACCGATTCCCATCCTGGGCCGTACAGAGGTCCAATAAAGGCAGCGCACATTAAGGCATAAATCGGGAAGCGAGCGGAGCAGCTCATAAACGGCACCGCAAAGGCTGTCGCTAGACGCGCCTTAGGATCTTCGATGGTGCGCGTGGATAATAATCCAGGAATAGCACACGCGTAACCCGACAACAGTGGGACGAAACTTTTTCCGTTAAGCCCGCACCAACTAAACATCCGATCCATAATAAAGGCGGCCCGCGCCATGTATCCGCTGTCTTCTAAAATTCCTACGAATAAAAATAATATTAATATCTGGGGAAGAAATACCAAGAACGCACCGACCCCAGCAATAATACCATCGGTGACTAAACTTTGTAGCATAGGAGTATTTACTAAGGCCGGAGCAACAATGGCCTTTAGATAATCAACACCCGACTGAATCCACTGCATCGGAAATTTTGCCAACCAAAATACTGAAGCAAATAGACCGAGCATAATCCCAGTAAATAAAACCGGCCCCATCACTCGGTGTAATAGCACCTTGTCGAGAGCGGCAGCGTTACCTTGTCTTTCCGTATTACCCACCACGACACCTTCTAAAACTTTTTTAAGATGAGCGTAATGTATTAATGGTTCCGCCGCTAAGGGATTATAGCCTGCTGCGCGTACTTGATCACGCGCTTGTCGAATGACTATGTCGCGCTGAGGTGATAACCATCCCAATCGATTACTCGTGTGACCATTCGAACTGAATAAAATTCTTTGCGCATCGGCTGATGAAGGTGCCTTACCCGTATCCTTCTCAATTGTTTGCACAATCATGTTGAGTGCAGACTCAACCTGGCTTGGCCAAGTTAACCGTGTCATCTTAGTCTTTTTATTTAAAACTTCAGCGATGGCCCGTCTTACCGAAGCGATACCTTCACCCTTCCACGCCGATGTGAGAACCACGGGCACGCCGCCTAAGCGTTGTGATAAAAGATTCGTATCTATTTTTAATCCCTGCTCATGGGCTATGTCGGCCTGATTTAAAACCAAAGCCAACGGCAAATTTAGTTCGGCTAACTGCGATGCTAAAAATAAATTTCTGAGAATGTTCGTGGCGTCTAAAACGATTACAATAGCATCCGGTTGTTGGCTTCCTTCCAGTGATCCGAGTAAAACATCCGTAACAACTTGTTCATCGGGCGAAGCTGCGGCAAGTGAGTATAATCCGGGCAAGTCGACCAATTCGACTTTTAATCCATCACCACAATCACATCGACCAGACTTTCGTGCGACCGTCACTCCAGGATAATTTCCAACCTTCTGGCGAAGACCGGTCAGCGCATTAAATAAAGTGGACTTACCCGTGTTTGGATTTCCAACCAGAGCGACACTGATTTCTTTAGCGCTCATGGATTTTTCTTGGGTCGTTGCACGGGACAATCCGCAGCAACATCGACGATTAAACTTTCGGCTTCAGCCAATCTCAGACTAACCACCTGACCCCCAAATTCTATGGCCAGCGGATCGCCCAGCGGAGCTCGACGAACTAATTTGAGTGCCATACCTGGCAGTAGTCCCAAAGCCATTAGGCGCTGATCCACGGCCCGGTCAGGGTCGAGCGATACCAGCTTGCCGAATTGGCCGGGTAATAATTGAGAAAGTGGAGTCACGCTAATTGAGACTGAGTCTCAAAAAGGTAAACTTTGGGGACTTTATTGTCAATCTCCCACCTAAGATATCCCTTAAAATGGTTAATTTTTAGAGGTCGGCCTCACATTTAACTGAGACGGGACAATGATCCGACCCTAGAACCTGAGCGTGAATTTCCGGCTTACTCCAGGACAAGTTTCCTGAGGCAAGGCAGTAATCCAAGCGCCAGCCAATATTACGCTCTCGAATGCCTGGGCGATAACTCCACCAACTGTAGGCCTTTTCTTTAGAAGGGTTAGCAGATCTAAAAGTATCAACCATGCCCTGGTCGGAAAGAAGTTTTGAAAATGAATTTCGCTCTTCGTCGGTGAATCCAGCGTTCCTTCGATTCTGGGCTGGATTTGCTAAATCTATTTCTGCGTGTGCAACGTTTAGGTCACCGCAAACAATCACCGATTTTTTCTTACTTAATTTTGATAAGTATTTTTGAAAATCATCATCCCACATTAATCGATAGTCCAAACGTTCTAAATCGCGCTGCGAATTTGGAACATAGGCACTAATCACGTAACAGCTTTTGAACTCGGCAGTAATCACACGTCCCTCGCGCGGGTGATTGCCAGGAAAATCATTAGTCACGGCGAGTGGATTGGTTTTCGCTAAAATAGCGGTACCAGAATAACCCTTCTTTTCAGCTTCGTGCCAAAACTGGTAAGGAAAGTCGAGTCCTAAGGTTTTGGCGATAGCGGCTTCACACTTTGTCTCCTGTAAGCACAGCACATCGGGGGCGTGCTGATGAATAAAATCAGTGAGCCCTTTACCATGAGCGGATCTAACACCGTTAACATTCCAGGAATATATTTTTACAGAACTCACTTTTTGGGATTCTTAGTTTTAGTTTTATCTTTTTCAGAAGTATTAGAGCCCTGAGTAAATAGCGCATTCATTTTATCATCTAGGGAGCGCCCTTTGGTTTCTGTTACAGGTTCTGATGTTTCGGGCTCCACAAGGGGTTGTGGCTCATTTTTTGTTGATGAGTTTGGCGCGGCTGGCGTGGTGTTTTTAACGGGTGCCACCAGCTTCGGCTTCGCCGGTGGAATATAGTTTTCTCCTGGGCGGACATAAGGAGCTAGGGTCTTATTTCCTTGGGTCGCTAAGTCTTTAATTTTTTCGCGAACAAGAATATCGAAGTTTGTTAGTTTGCTATCGATTTCAAATTTAAGATTTTTTGCTCTCACTTCTAATTTTCCATCTCCGTAAACTTTAGAAAGTTGTAAGACATCGCCAGCGACTAATGGTAGATCGGCAATTTTCTTGTTTTTCTCTAAGAGCGGAACTGCGGTATTCGCTAAAACTTTTACTGCACTGGGCCAAAAAATAGGGCGCTCATTGATGGCCGTGTAGTCCAACTGGGGTAAATTAACCGTGGAGTTTTCGATATCTTCAATCACGGGCGCAGGTGCACCTTCATCCTCTTTTATTAATACCGGAGCAGGAGCTTCATCTTCTTTTTTAAGTGGCGGTAATACGGCGACGGGCGCTGCAATGACTGGGTCGGGTTTTGTATTGTGAGTATTCGCTGGGAGACTGGTTACTACAAAGGAGAAGGTTGGCTGAGAAACAATCGTCGCCAGCGAGCCGATAGCGACACCCAGTATAAAGATGATGAAATACTTCATGAGAGAGTTTATTCTCTTACGAACCGGCTTTAATTTCAATCACATCATGCGGGGCGGCTTCTCTTTGTCCCGCCGGGGTGATTCTAATATAACGTGCATTGGCACGGTGTTCGGTTAGATTTTTTGCACCCAAGTATCCAAGACCGCTCTGAACTCCGCCTGCCAATGGAGCGAGGACTTGATCAACAGACCCGGTCACTTCTTTCAGCGCCTCAATACCTTCTGGGGCGATTTTATTGAGTTTAGGAGATGTATTAGAATGACCATAGCGCGTGGCCGAACCCTTGCGCATCGCTTCAAGTGAACCCATCCCTCGATATTCTTTATAAGTCTTACCATTAATTTCCATCAATTTACCAGGAGCCTCGCGACTGCCTGCGAGTAATCCGCCGAGAATAACAGCATCGGCAAGCGTGAGCGCTTTAACGATATCGCCACTCTTGGAAATACCACCATCAGCAATAATTCTTACGCCAGCTTTTGAGGCGGCACGTGAAGCAACATAGAGTGCGGTTAATTGAGGAATGCCGACGCCTGCGACCATACGCGTGGTACAAATAGATCCAGGACCCTGCCCAATCTTAATCGCATCAGCTCCAGCAGCGGCCAAGAAATCAACGCCTGCTCCGCTGGTTACATTTCCGGCAATCAACGTTGTAGCCTTAAATTGTTTTCTTAATAATTTTAGAGCATCACCAACGCCTTTGGTAAAACCATGCGCCGTAGAAATCGCCAACGCATCGGCACCCTCTTCAATAAGTGCGGCGGCGTGAACGAGAAGGGCATTTTTATCCACTTCGCCATCGGCATTACGTGGAACGTTAATGGCGACACCGACGCGCAAGCGGAAATCGCTATCACGTGTCGGACGAACATGAGCGCGTGACTCTTCCGAAATTCTTTCGATATCACTCAAGGTAAACAGGCCTCTCAACTGGTTCTTGGCATCAACCACGAGCAGTTTATTTTGTCCGACGTTTTCAGAAAACAGTCGGTCCGCTTTGGCAATCGGATCCTTACCTAAATCTTTTTCAAAAACTACAAAGACCTTGTCGCGCGGCGTCATTACTTCGACGACTTTACGCTTCCCGTGTCTTTCTTTGACCGTACTTCCAGGTAATAAACCCAAGAGGGTATTATCTTTAGAAACTACGGGGAAAGTACTGAAGGCTAATCCTTCCATTTCAATACGGTGGAGAACTTCCGCAATGGTCAGCTCTGGGGAAACAACCGCAGGGTCACCAATCATTCCGTGAATGTGATTCTTCACTCGGCGTACTTCCTTAATTTGTTCAGCCGAGGACATGTTATAATGCAGAAGACCGAGCCCACCATTAAGCGCCATCGCGATCGCCATTTGATGTTCGGTGACGGTGTCCATGTCGGACGACACAATCGGGAGAGATAAACTGATGCTGTCAGATAGGGATGAATCCAAGCGCGTCATGCGCGGGAGAACTTCGGAATAATTTGTCGCCAAGGAGACGTCGTCGTACGTCAAACCCAGCCCAGCATTAGCCGCAAAGAATGGATCGGCGGGGAGGAAGAAGCGTTCATCGAGAGAAACGCGACTTTTGTTTTTTGAGGAAGCCATAGGTATCGGTTTCCCCAAAGGGTATTAAACATCGTTCACTAGGGTGGCAAATTGATTTTGCTCCCTGGCAAAATTTAAAGATACTTAAGGGTATGAATGACGGAAAATACGAGTTTTTGAGGGTGCGACGAGAGTTCCGTCATCCGTTTGTCACCGGAGCTGGCAGTTTTACAGAAGTAGAAAGAGTCTTAATCAAAACCGAAATGAATGGTGAGATTGGCTTTGGTGAAATTGCCCCATGGCCGAATTTTAATACAGAAAGTATTTCCGAGTGTGTTGATCTACTTAATTCCTTCGGCGGAGATTTATTTAAATTAAACGCATACTTAAAAGACTTGGACGGCGGCTTCCCTTGTTTACGGGCGGCACTCTCCTCCTGTCGTCATTGGGCTGAAATCACAAATTTTAATAAAAAAACTTTCTGGGCCGGTCTTGTTTCCGAACCGACAGCTGAAAACATTAAAAGAAAAATAGCTGAGGGCTTTAAAACAATTAAGCTCAAAATTTCTCCCCAAATTTCTCTTGTTGATATTAAATCTTTAATTTCTACGACACCTAAGAATATTATTTTTCGCCTTGATGCCAACGGAAGTCTAAACCTACAAGAAACAGAACACTGGGTAAATTTTGCACTGTCTTCAGACCAAATCGAATTCATTGAACAACCGCTTCCTGTAAATAATCCTGGGTACAATCAGTTAGACACTCAAAAAGTCGCACTCGATGAATCTTTTATTTCTCCTGATAAGTTTAGTTGGGCCGGCCCGGTGGTCGTAAAGCCCTCCCTGGTAGGCGATTGGGATGTTTTTTTGGCCTGGCGAAAAACCCATCCCAACAAAGTTATTTATTCATCTGTCTTTGAAACTGCTTTTGGTCGTCAGGCTGCACTTTGGCTAACCCAACTCGACCCTGCGGTCGGCGCACTAGGATTCGACACCCTAAACCAATTCAAAGACGACGGCTTAGATCGTCATCGATCGGGCCCAATCGTTGAAGGACTATCAAACTTCGATTGGTTAGAACTATGGAGGAAATTTAAATGAAATCAATTGCTGTCTTCCACTCGGATCCAAAGAAATATTTAGAAGAGGTTCTTACGGCGCATTCTAATAGTCGTGCGGTTTTTTTAGGAAATCCGAACTGGGGTCCTACTGAACTAAAAAGTGCCGCCCAACTCATTCCCAAAGAAACTATCGTCGAGGGAATCCATCTCGTGCCCCATGGCACAGCTCCCGCAAATTGGCCCGAAGCATGGATGGACTGTCTTTTTATTCCAACGGGCGGAACGGGCGGTAAAGTGAAGTTCGTTATTCATAACACAAAAACCCTCAAGGCGGCAGCTTTAGGATTACGCGATGCGTTAGTGGCGAGAGGGCTTAGCCCCATTCTTCATGGTGCGAGTTTTACTCCACCCTACCATGTCAGTGGATTGATGCCCGTACTACGTGCTCAATTTACAGGCGGTAACTATGGTCACTACGATGGGCGTTTCGTATCCAATCAGCCTCTACCCGAAATTAAATTACCCACGGGTGGTACTAAAATAGCTTCGTTAGTTCACACTCAAATTTCTCGAATACTTGAGCACCCCGAGGGCTTAAAATGGCTCAAGCAGTTTAGCGTTATTTTATTAGGCGGAGCCGCCGTGCCGCGACCCGTTGTCGACGCCATTCGGAATCATCATCTACCCGTCTACGCTAGTTACGGAATGACTGAAACGGCTGCGCTCTGTGCTTTCTGTCCACCCGAGAAAATTTGGCGTGATGAACCTCTTCGTGGATATCCGCTCCCAGGTGTAAAGTTTACAGAAATTAATCATCACATCCGGATTCATTCACCCGCTTGTGGCCTAGGCTATTGGCTCGGTGAAAAATTCTCAGATCCTTATACTTCCGGAGATCTTGGACACGTTAATGCTGATGGGACTGTAGAAATTTTTGGTCGAGGCGACCGAATCATCAATTCTGGTGGTGAAAAAATTGATCCCTCGCGCGTTGAAGAAATTTTAAAGGCCACCGGACTCGTAAAAGATATTTGTGTGTTTGGAGTTATCGATGCTCAGTGGGGTCAACGCGTCGTCGCCTGTGTCGTCGCCAGTGAGTATAATTCAGCCGCACTTAAAAAAGCGGTTGAGGTCCTAGAACCTGCTGCACGTCCTAAAAATTATATCTTTGTTGAAAAAATTCCGCTCGATGCACGCGGAAAATTCGATCGCCTTGCCGCCGAAAAACTTTTGCAGATTTAGTTTCGGGCTGCTTTCCAAATTTGCAGACACGATTCCACTAACGCAGGGAACTCTGCTAGTGGCACTTGGCTGGGTCCGTCAGAAATTGCCTTGGATGGATCTGGATGTGTTTCCATAAACAAGCCATCGGCGCCCGCTGCTAAAGCTGCTTTCGCTAAAACCGGAACATACTCGCGTTGACCACCCGAAGCTCCGCCTGCTGCACCGGGTAATTGTACGGCATGCGTTGCATCCATAATTGTGGGATAACCGTAGCTCGCCATGATAGGGAAAGATCTCATATCCACGACAAGGTTTTGATATCCAAAAGTAGTTCCACGGTCAGTTTGCCAAATTTCCGCTGCTTTAGCTCCCTTTAATTTATCGACCACAAATTTCATTTCAAAAGGTGAAAGGAATTGTCCTTTTTTAACATTCACTACTTTTCCAGTTTTTGCTGCGGCCACCAATAAGTCTGTCTGGCGACACATGAATGCAGGAATTTGTAATACATCGACCACCTTGCCCACAGGCTCACAGTGTTCGGGTCCGTGAATGTCTGTTAAAACAGCGAAGCCATAATCTTTTTTTACTAATTTAAGTAATTCTAAGCCGGCTTCCATTCCGGGACCACGATCGCCGCCTAAAGAAGTGCGATTGGCTTTATCATATGAACCTTTGAAAATAATATTTAGTTCCGGAAAACGGGCAGATAGTGCCTTCAGCTCTTTCGCCACGGTGCGACAATTGGATTCTGATTCTAACGAACAAGGACCGGCGATGAGGAGGAGTCTCCGCTTATCGTGTAACATAATGTAAAATTAGACAAAAAATCAGACCGAGGGCGAGCCGTATCCTTACTTGCGACCCAGCCACTTTAAAACCTCGGGTAGTGAACGCGTATTTAAAACGTTTTCTTTGGTTAACCAACCCTTGCGTGCAATACGTACACCATGCGCCGCAAAGCCTAGTTGCTCAATGTCGTGAGCGTCTGGATTAATCGAGGTCAGCACGCCTTTTTCGGAGGCTCGACGCCACCAACGCCAGTCGAGATCCAATCTCCAGGGGTTAGCATTTAATTCAATGATGGTA
>CAIOLH010000255.1 GCA_903859115.1 uncultured Opitutia bacterium
CTATGATTAGCGAGCCACCCACATCGCCCGCGTGCAGTATGACATCACATCCCTCCAGAGCTATAATCGCTTCGGGGCGAAGTAATCCGTGGGTATCCGAAATCAAACCAATCTCGCAGACCGATTTCACTAGGATTGCGGACGATGGAGTTTATCTACCGAAACCGAACGTAGTGATGTGAATTCGGCTCCCAAGGTTTCTTTGAGTTTATCTTTTAAACCCTGCGGCATGGCTTTCACCGCGGCATCAAAATCTTTGTCACCCGGAAAAAGTGGCTTGGCTGATTCAACACTTTTGGGAGCAGGGCCCGTAGGTTTATCAAATTTATAGTCACTGATCTTATCCTCGATTATAATACCCGATTCGTCGCCCACCGAAAGCTCAGTGACGGAGGTTTGATCTTCATCGATATCCACTTCGGGCACACCAGATTCCTGCACCACTACTTGAGTAGGTGCTGCGGGCGCCTCAACCGCGGGTGTCGGTTGCGGACTGTTTATTTTTTTTTGGCCAGACTCCCGAGGAAGTCTGGCTGCAGCGGCGGCGACATCTTTAATGAGATGATCTATCGGTCGCGTCTTACACTGTTCAATCGCCTTAAGTAAAGTGACTTCAAAATTAGCTCTTGGGGAGAGACCATAACGAATGCCTTGTTCGCTGGACTGCAAACATTCCAAAAAGCTGACGAGTTTCTCTGTGGTGAGTGGCGCACCGAGATGAGCGCTGCTACCACCCTGCTTAACCGCATCGAGAACGGCGGAACGCACTAATAATTGTAAATCGTTCATCACGCGCATTAAGTCGCGACCTTCGGCGTGAAATTTATCGCACAGAGCAATCACTGACTTCGCATCGCCCAATGCAATGCCTTTAGCTAAATCAGAAATTTGCTGAGCCGAGGCTAGACCGTAAATAGAGAGTACGTCGACCTCGGTGACTTTTTTGCCTGAGAAAGAAATCACCTGATCTAAAATCGATTGGGAATCCCGCATCCCGCCATTCGCAATACGTGCGATGGCATTGAGTGCAGCAGGCTCGGCCTGAACTCCATCGGCTTTAACAATACGCGCTAGCTGCGCGGCGATGACTTCTTCGGCGATAGGATGGAACTCTAAGCGCTGACAACGTGAAGTGATAGTAGGAAGGACTTTATCGGCTTCGGTGGTCGCTAAAATAAATTTCACCCAAGCTGGTGGCTCTTCGAGGGTTTTTAATAACGTGTTAAAAGCGTCTTTAGTTAACTGGTGCACCTCATCGATGATGAAAATCTTGAATCGGCAATTAACCGGAGGGAACTGACACTCTTCGCGTATTTTTTTGGCGTCTTCGATTGAGCGATTCGAAGCAGCATCAATTTCGATAACATCTAGGCAATTACCCTGCTCGATTTGTTGGCAAACGGGATCGTCGACGGAGAAATCAGGGCCAGCCTCTTTACCGCAGTTTAAAGCTTTAGCTAAAATACGAGCGGTGGTGGTTTTACCGGTACCGCGAGGACCCACAAAAAGATAGGCGTGCGCGAGTTGCTTAGTCGTTAGCGCATTACGCAAAGTACGCACGATGTGTTCTTGGCCCACCAATTCATCAAAGCGACGAGGGCGCCAGCGGCGGGCAATAACTTGAAAGGCAGGCTCAGACACAGGACTTAATCAAAACCCTAAGCGATAAAGTGTCAACGGGGCAAAGAGATTGCTTACTCCCACTCGATGGTGGCGGGGGGCTTGGATGAAACATCGTACACGACGCGATTGATGCCCTTAACTTCATTAATAATTCGGGTAGAGGCACGTTGTAAAACGTCGTAAGGTAAGCGTGCCCAATCGGCCGTCATCGCATCCGAAGAGGTCACTGCACGTAGCGCACAAACATTATCGTAAGTGCGTCC
>CAIOLH010000256.1 GCA_903859115.1 uncultured Opitutia bacterium
CTACTCGTAGAAATTATACACATCGATAAATTCGCCAATTTATGAACGAACTGAGTCAGTTTACATCCGCGTTGCTCGCCCGCCAGTCCTTGACGAAGGCCCAAGCAACCGTGGCTGCTGGCTTGATGGCTTCAGCCGAAATTTCTGATGATCTAAAGGAATCCTTTCTCATCGCGTTAGCACAAAAAGGAGAAACGGCCGATGAGGTTGCTGGTTTCGCATACACCTATCGTCAACTCGCTCGTAAAATCGATTTCGGAAATATTCCATCACACGCGATTGATATCGTGGGCACGGGTGGTGATCGTTCCGGAAGTTTTAATATTTCATCGGTCTCCTCGCTCATTGTCGCAGCCGCGGGTGTACCCGTGATTAAACATGGCAACCGTTCTATCACTTCAAAATCGGGCAGTGCTGATTTCTTGGTCGGTTTAGGAGTTCAACTCGAAGCGACTGACGCAAAATTAAATCACGCGCTTAAAGAAGCGAACTTTTGTTATCTTTTCGCTCCTGCTTTTCATTCGGCGTTTAAATCAATTCTCAACGTTCGAAAGAAAATCGCTGAACGTGGTCAGAAAACTATTTTTAATATTCTGGGTCCACTCATTAATCCTGCCCAACCTGCTTACATGTTAGTGGGTGTTTACGATCAGCGTTGGGTCGAGCCGATGGCATTAGCATTACACGACTTGGGCGTAAAACGCGGTCTGGTGGTTCACGGCCAAGTAGGCGAGGGGATGGATGAGGTGACAAGCGCCGGCCCCACCATCGTCCGTGGCTGCGGCGAACTTCTACACGTAAACGCTACCTGGTTGCCAGGCGACTTCGGTTTTAACCAAGCCCAGAGCACTGATTTAAAAGGCGGCACCCCCGAAGAGAACCTTGTTATGTTCAGTGATTTATTGGTCGGTGGAGTTCCCGAAGGCCTGCTCGACACTTTATGCTTAAGTGCTGGAACGGCTTTGTGGGTGGCGAACAAAGTTAAAGATCCAGCCGAAGGTGCGAAACTCGCACGAGAAATTATTCTCAACGGAAAGTTGCGTGAGGATGTGCGTCGACTGCGTGAGGCGTATCGCGACTAACTAAGTAACTTATTCAAAGTGCGTTCAGTCGCACCTTGATTGCTTTTATGCCAAGCCACACCAGCGGTGGACATTTTTGCGAGTGAATTTCGCTCGCGCGATAAAGTTAAAATTTCTTTAAGCACTTCATCGGCATCAGCGCATTTGATGGCTGCACGACTTTTTTCTAATCCCTGACAAATGGATTTAAAGTTGGTCATGTGGGGACCGTAGATAACGGGCACGCCAGCGGCTGCGCATTCGATGGGCGTTTGTCCGCCGTCATGCGGAGGAAGGCTTTTACCCGTGAAAGCTAAATCCGCGGCGCGAGTGAGTTGACGTAGTTCGCCTGTGGTATCGCCCAAGTGGATGATGGTTCCTTCGGGGGCTTGTGGTCCCTTTACCGAACGTTGGTGGTAGTTTAGGCCTGAATCTTCTAATAATTTGATCATTGAATCACGGCGTTCAGCATGGCGAGGAACTAATAAAAGTCGGGCATCGACTCCCGTATCACGTAAGTTTTTCAGTGCTTTGACTAATACCGCTTCTTCACCTTCCCAGGTGGATGATCCGAGCAGTACAACAGTTTCAGGCGAATTCCCGAAGCCCAGTTGTGAGCGTAATTTATTTTTATCGTCGATAGGTAAAGGTCCGTCTGCACTGACATCAAATTTCAAGTTACCCGTAACTTCGATTTGGTTTTCAATGTCGCAAATGATTTTTAGGCGTCTGGCGTCTTCTTCGCTTCCCGCACCAATCCAAGAAAACTGTTTTAAAAGATTTTGGGTAATCGATTTAAATTTCTGGTGACGTGCGAATGACTTGTCCGACAGACGTGCATTGATTAAGTAAGCTGGCACATTGTGATTTTTAGCTTGTTGTAAATGTTCCGGCCACAGTTCGCCTTCGGCTAAAATAATTTTATCGGGTGCAATGCGCGACCAAGCGATTAAACTGAACGGCCAAAAATCGAGCGGGAAAAATCCGATGCCGATGCAAAGTTCTTTGTAGCGATCTTGGGCGATGCGATAACCGGTACTAGTGGTAGTGGTGAGAATCACTTCAGTTTGGCCAGTTGCTTTGAGTCGCTGTAGGAGGGGGCCGATGGCTTCAATTTCTCCTACTGAGACAGCCTGGATCCAAATTCGGCGACGACCTGCAGTTTTTGAGGGCAGGGCGGGAAATAGTCCAAAACGCTGAATAAATCCCTCACTATACCCTCCACGACGTAACATTCTCCATAGATAATAGGGGGATGCCAGAACGAGCAGGGGTATAAAAAGGATGCGGTAAAACCAAATCATAACGAGAACGCCCTATCTATTGCTGAATAGAATAAGAAAGTCAGCCCTTTTTCCCTTGCCAGAGGGGGTAAGGATTGTTTGAAACCACTTTCCACCGTTTGAAGCGACCGCCGATTGCTTCGAACATAACAACCAAAACA
>CAIOLH010000257.1 GCA_903859115.1 uncultured Opitutia bacterium
CGTGCACATGCCGAAGACCTTAAAAAACTGCAAAAACAACACTGAGTGTGATGCGCTCTTAATTAATGAGCACAGTCGCACCGATACTTATCCTGCTATTTCTGTGCGCGGTCAGAAAAACTTCGTTCAACACGAAGCCAGTGTTTCGAAAGTCTCCGCTGAACAGATTTTTTATATGATGCAGCGCGGACTCTCGGAAGGCGAAGCGATGTCACTCGCCGTCAACGGATTCGTGAATGACTTGGTCAAAGAATTCCCGATGGAATACTCGGTAGAATTAAAACGTCTCATTGAATTACAAATGGAGGGGTCCGTCGGATAATTATGACTACTCTCTCTACTTCCGCAGGGAATATTCTCGATCAGGCCACCCAGAAGAATCTGTCGCAAGCACAGGTCAGTCACGAATGGTTCGTGCAATTAAAACAAAAGGGATGGGAAAATTTCTCGGCCCTACCTATGCCGCAGCGAACGAATGAAAAATGGCGCTATTCCGATACACGGACACTTAATTTAGAAAACTATCACATCGGAAAAATCCCGAGCGAAGACCAAGTTAATCAGCTCATCGCACAATCACATTTTATCTCCAAACCTGCGGGACTCATTATTCACGTCGATGGACACTGCGTACTACGTCCGGCCATCAGCGCTGAACTCGCTGCTCAAGGTGTAAAATTCGAATCACTCGAAGACGCACTCAAACACCACCCTGCCCTGCTCAAAGAATTTTTGTTAAAACACGAAGCCGGTTTAGGTGGAGCAAAGTTCTTAGCACTGCATCAAGCTTATCTAAAGTCTGGATATGTTCTTCATGTACCTAAGGGTGTTGAAATAAAACAGCCTTTTGTCTCGGTGAATTGGACGCTCACGGAAGGAGTCGCCGTTTTTCCTCATGCTCTGGTTATCGCTGATGATCGTGCAAAATTATCGATTCACGAATATAATTTAAGCGCGAATCCACAACAAAAAGCCTTAGCCATTTCCGCCGCCGATCTTTATGCCGGTTCGGGAGCTAATATCTCTCGCTTCTCCGTTCAAGGTTGGAGCAACGAAACTCAGTCATTCGAAATCGCCAATACGAGCGGAGCCAAAGACTCACTCATTTCATCGGTGAATGCTGCCTTGGGAAGTCGTCGTGCTCGCCTTGAAAACACTGTGCGCATTGATGGCCCTGGAGCTGATGTTCGTCTTTACGGTATTAGCGTCGCTACGGGTGAACAAGAATTCGATCAACGCACCCTACAAATCCACAATGCCGGAAAAGCAAAGTCGGACCTACTTTTCAAGAATGTTCTCCTCGGAAAATCTCGTACGATTTTCTCCGGCTTAATCAAAGTCGCTCCGGATGCTCAACAAACCGATGCGTATCAAACTAATCGGAATCTTTTACTATCGGGTGAAGCCGAAGCCGATTCCATGCCTGGTTTAGAAATCGAAGCGAACGATGTAAAATGTTCGCACGGTGCTACCACCGGACAAGTAAATCCCGAGGAACTCTTTTATCTTTTAGCCCGCGGCATTCCTATGCCAGTAGCCCAAGAATTATTAGCCGAAGGTTTCCTCGAAGAAGTCTTATCCAAAGTAGATGACGAAGAATCTGCTGCGGTGGTTCGAGAAATGTTCCGTCAAAAATTTCATCAATCCTAATATGTCCGAAGACACCACTGGCCAGCGTCACATTCCGAGTCCACACGACCGAACACTTACGCGTGATGTACAGGCTACTGTCATCCCTGCGGGCGAACCTGCGGTCTTACCTGCGGGCACCAAGGTAAGCATCACCCATCGTCTCGGTGGCAATTTCACTGTAGTTTGTGATTCGGGCATGTTCCGTATTCGCGGAGCTGATGCCGACTCTCTCAGTGAAACCATTCCGGCCGACTCTAATGAGGCTGAAGGTAAGACAGACGCCCATGGTTCTATCGGAACAGCCGAGCACCCTGGACACCAAGGCAAGCCCAGCGATGAAACCATTTGGACTCAGCTTAAAACTGTTTTTGATCCTGAAATTCCTGTTAACATTGTCGATCTAGGCTTGGTATATTCTCTACAAGTTGAGTCCATTGATGGTTCGCCTGATAAACACAATGTAACCGTAGCGATGACACTGACTGCGCCAGGCTGTGGCATGGGTCCAGTCATTGCGGAAGACGCGCGTAATCGTATTTTAACGGTGCCTGGTGTTAATCGTGCCCAAGTAAGTATTGTTTGGGATCCACCTTGGACCCAGTCGATGATTTCCGAAGACGGTAAAATGCAACTCGGTCTGATTTAATTTTTAGTGTCCGAAGAAAAGCCTAAAGCCTTCGATCCGTACGATCCCGAAGTTATTGCTCGGAGCAATCGAGCTATTCTGGTCGGGTTGCAACGTCAGGAAGACACCACCGAGGAAGCTCAAGCCCTACTCAACGAACTTCATGAGCTCGTGAGTAATCTCGGGGTTGAAATTCGCGACGCCGTCATCGCTAAAATTCGCGAAGAAAGTCCGAGGCATTTAGTGGGCTCGGGCAAAATGGAAGAAATCGTCGCGCTCGCTAAATCCAAAGATTGTGGACTGATTATTTTTGACGATGCACTGACGCCGGCCCAACAACGCAACTGGGAGAAAGACTCGGGGGGACTTAAGGCCATCGACCGACAAGAAATTATCTTAGATATATTTGTCACCCGAGCTAAGACCAAAGAGGCAGTTTTACAGGTCGAATTAGCGAAATTACAACAACAACTTCCGCGATTAAAAAGACTCTGGTCACACTTGGACCGTCAACGTGGCGGCGGCGCCATGCAACGTGATGCCGGTGAAACGCAGATGGAAATGGATCAACGGAAAATCCGTGATAAGATTGCGAAAGTGCGTCGTGACCTTGCGGCGGTTGTCGCGCAACGTGCGACGCAGCGCAAACAACGTCACCGTATTCCGCTGCCCACTTTTTCTATTGTGGGCTATACGAATGCTGGAAAATCCTCGCTACTCAATCGTCTGACCGGTGCGGAGGTTTTAGCGGAGGATAAATTATTTGCGACGTTGGATCCGACGACCCGAAGATTAAAATTACCATCAGGTCGTGCCCTGCTCTTAACGGATACCGTGGGCTTTGTGCGTCGACTCCCTCACCAACTCGTCGAAGCTTTCAAAGCGACTCTCGAAGAAGCCGTACAGGCCGATTTCTTAATTCACGTGGTGGACTTATCTTCTCCTGAAAGGGTCAAGCACGCGGAAACCACGCTGAAGGTGCTGATGGATATCGGAGCGGGCGACCGACCCATCATAACACTTTTAAATAAAGCAGACTTAGTTGATGAAGCCACGCGGGCTGAGGCCATTGCGGCGCACCCAGGTGCGATTGTCATTAGCACCGTCACTGGCGAAGGGTTACCTCGACTTTTACAAACCCTGGAAGACTGTGCGTCAGAAAATGATTTAAAGTTAAATCTCTTTATTCCTCACGCTGAGTATAGCCAACTTTCTAAGTTATACGCTTCGGCTTCGATTCTATCGGCAAAAGCCGATGAGACGGGAACGCGTATTGTTGCGGTTATACCAGAACGCTTACAGAGCACTTTCCTGCCCTGGGCAGTGAAAAATTAGAGTTTTATCTGGAACTTTTGCCTAAAATAGGGGTTATTACTCATGACTAAGCCCCATGAAACGACTCTCCGTCCTAGCCCTAATTTTTTCAGCTTCCGCTGCTCTAGCGGCCGATGATCTTAAAGTAGCTGCACGTCTGGCGACCTACACGAAGGATATCAAACCTATGATGGAACAGAGTTGTATCGGCTGTCATGGTAAAGACGGCAAAAGACCCAAAGCTGGTTTTAATGCTACAACACTTGAAGGTTTAGAAAAAGGCGGCAAAGAAGAAGGTAAGGGTATCACCTGGGGTGATGCTTCAAAAAGTTCACTCTACACTCTTTCTTACGAGGGTGCAACAGCACGCGATCAAGAGAAAGCCATGCCGCCTAAGAAATCTAAAAGCGAGCCTCTCACCACTGATCAATTGGCCAAATTAAAAGCCTGGATTGAAGCGAAGTAATTTTCGCTATCCCGCCCAAAAAAAGCCTGCCACGTGCAGGCTTTTTTATTTCTTCAGCGGTTGACCTCTCTGCTTATAAAAATTAAATATTAGATACCCCATGAGAGAACGACACGCCATTAATAACTGGCTAAGATTATTTTTAGCGGTGACTCCCAGCTTAGTTTTGTTTGCGGCTATGAATTTTTTGCCAGCCGATGGACATTCACGTGGACCGGCGATATTTTCCATCTTAGGTAATTTCCATATTTTAGCGCTGCACTTACCGATCGCATTTTTACTCATCGTCCCACTCTTCGAGTTACTCGATAATACGGAGGCAGCCCAAGTCGGGACACGAAGACTTTGCATGGCTGGAGCGGTGAGCGCCTGGATTGCTGCTTTACTGGGAATCATTTACGGACACTTCAACGGATTTGAAGGAACAGAAATAGAAACTCACCTCTATGCAGGCATTGGCACATCATGTTGGGCATCCATCTCGTGGTACTGCTTGCACAAATCACGGACCGTTCGCCTCATTGTTCAATTTATGGCAATCATTACTATGTTCTTTGCTGCACACAGCGGAGGTGAAATGGTGCACGGTGATGACTTTCCTTTAAAACCTGCCAAAGTTTCTACACAAAAATAATTATGTTATCACTCTACAAAAAAACTATTGCGGTCTGTTTAATAGCTTTCTGCACGATCACTTCCTTTGCTGAAGAGACGACCAAGCCCATTAAAGTTCTTTTAGTGATTGGTGGATGTTGTCACGACTATGCCGCACAAAAAGATCTGCTAAAAAATGGTATCGAAGCCCGAATTAATGCCACCGTAGAAATCGCTTACAATGACACCAAAGGCACCAAGCCTATTTTTGAAGCTTATAAAAAAACGAACTGGGCCGATGCCTACGATGTAATCATTCATGACGAATGTGCGGCTGATGTAACCGATATAGCCTATGTTGAGAATATTCTAAAAGCCCACCGCGACGGAAAACCGGCGGTGAATCTTCATTGCGGAATGCATAGCTATCGCTGGGGTAATTACAAAGAGCCCGTCACCGAAGGTGCCGACAATGCACACTGGTACGAGATGATTGGCCTCCAGTCCAACGGCCACGGCCCCAAGTTGGCCTTAGATATTTCATTCTTTAATCAGGAAAGTCCCATCACCAAAGGCCTAACCGACTGGACAACCGTCCCCAACGAAGAGCTCTACAATAATGTTAAGATTTTCCAAATCACTCCCTTGGTACGCGGCAGCCAAATGGTGAAAGACAAGAAGACAGGCGTAGAAAATAAAGTAGAGTCTATCATCGCGTGGACCAATTTATACGGACCCCAAAAAACTCGTATCTTCAGCACAACCCTCGGACATGATAGCAAAACTGTAGCCGACGATCGCTATCTCGATTTTATCACCCGCGGATTACTCTGGTCAGTCAATCATCTCGGCCCAGACGGCAAACCAGAAGCCGGCTACGGCAAAAAATAACTGTCCTATGCGGGATAAAATTTATTCTGCCTTCGTCATCCTTGGTCTAGTTTTGCTAGGCCCTGCGCTCTCTGCAGCGGAACCAGCGCCTAAGGTTGAAAAAACTATCAGTATTAAGAAAGGCGTGGGTTTGGGCAGAAATCCAGATTGGATTGGGCTGAACGAACTCAAAGAACTTAACGTTGGCTGGTTCTATAACTGGCAAACTACTTGTTCGAAATTTAACACCAGCATCGAATTTATACCCATGATTCGTGCAGGCAAAACGGCGACGAGTCTGGGACGAGGTGATTTTATTCTTGGCTACAACGAACCCGATCATCCGAAGCAAGATAACATCAGCGTCAAAGAAGGTTTAGCCAATTGGTCTAAAGTAACCATGAAAGGGAAATTCGTCGTGGGACCTGCGATGTGCAAAGATCCGGTTAGTGGTGATTGGCTACCTGACTTCATGAAAGCTAAGCCAAAGGTAGATGCGATAGCGGTTCATTGGTACAAGGGCACCAATTCCAAAAAATTTATTGATGACATGGAGGCCATTCACAAAGCCTATGATTTGCCATTATGGATTACAGAGTTTGCCTGCCAAACGTCGGAGTCATCGAAGTCAGATCCTAAAAAGTTTAGTCAATCCGAAGTGAATCAATTTATTTCTGAAGTCATCCGTTGGATGGAAAAAACCTCATGGGTGCAGCGGTACGCATGGCACAGCTCAAGCGATGGCACGTCATGCCTTTATGATGATTCAGGAAAGTCGCTCAGTGCTACGGGTAAAACCTACGCTAAAGAGCCTAAATAATTGACCGTAATTGAAGGGGGAACAAATCCTAGGTAAGGCAGTCGTATGGCTTGCATCTACCAACACAAATCCCATTTAAAACCTATGCGCCTCGTTCTCTCACTGCTTGGGCTGAGCACCTCCCTGCTCGCCGTTGAAATCAATCCAGTTATCTCCGATAAATTCTATCGGGAGCCTAATGCGACTTTTGCTATCCACCCGAAGGAAGTTCTCAAAAAAGTGGACTTAAATACTGTAAGCGTAGAAGCAGCCCAAAGCCAGATTGAGAATTGTCGTTTAGAAAACCCCGAGGCGATTTGGTTATTCGTACTCAAAGGCAAGCTGACTGTTAAGGCGACCCCTTTAGTCCTCGGTAGCAAAAACTTTTTAGAATTTGCTGAGGGATCGAGCATTGTAGCCGATGAAAAGGCGACCGCAGAAAGTTTA
>CAIOLH010000258.1 GCA_903859115.1 uncultured Opitutia bacterium
GCGTCAGGCGATTGTTGATGGTGAGCAAGATGTTGAACGTCGTCGCAAAGATGCTGAAACCCGACGCTCTCTCTTAGGTGATGTTCGTTTGAGTTTAGCAGAGCAACGTCAACGCCTCGAATTGGCAGGTCGTGAATTAGCTGATTTAGAATCTCGTAAAATTGAAGCCACCGCACGCTTGCTTGCTCGTCGCACGGAAGGACAGAATAGTGAACGCGCGATTGCCGAACTAAAAGCTCAAGCGCAAACAGCTCGCGAAAATTCTCAGCGTCTGGCCGGCGAAATTGAAACTTCGACGACTGCTTTAGCTGGCCTGCGCGATGACTTAAGCCAAAAAGATTCCATCTTAGAGTCTGAAGACCGCGTATTGTCTGTTGATCGTGAACGTCTGCGCCAAACCGAGAGCCAACTTAAGTCCTATGAGGTTTCCCTCGCGGAACAAAGTTCTCAGTGTAATTTCATTTCCGAAAAAGTTTTATCTGATCACCAGACTGATGTGGCTAAAGTTGATTGGCGCATCGAATTATGGTGGGCCGATGGTGAACCCGAAGGCGCAGCAGGCTTTGACGATTTAGAAGAAGCCGAAGAGGGTGAAGCTCAACCTGCTAAAGAAGCTTCCGTTCAACGTGGTCAACCTAACGAGGATGACCTCAAAAATATTGAATCCGTCGATTGGCCTCCCTTGGTCCGAGAAATTTCTCAACTGCGTGAGCGTATGGCGGGAATGGGCTCCATTAATTTAGTCGCCGTCGAAGAATATTCTTCTCTGCGCGATCGTCATGATTTCTTAACCAAGCAAAGCGACGACTTGTGGAAGGCTAAAGAAGAACTCACTAAAGCAATTAATGAGCTCAACGAAACTTCTCTTCGTTTATTCACGGAAACCTTTGAACAAATTCGCAAGAACTTCAAATTCACGTTCGAGCGTTTATTCGTCGGTGGATTTGCCGACTTACAATTAGTTCAAGCTGAGGATCCGCTGGAAAGTGGAATCGAAATTATTGCGCAGCCTCCTGGTACCAAATTGAGAGGCATCTCATTACTCTCGGGTGGACAACGCACGATGACCGCCGTGGCCTTGCTCTTTGGTATCTACATGGTGAAGCCTTCGCCCCTTTGCGTATTGGACGAATTAGATGCACCGCTCGACGACACTAACGTTGGCCGATTCACAGATATTTTAAGAGACTTCACTAAATTCTCACAATTCTTAGTGATTACACACAATAAGCGTACTGTCTCGGCGGCTGATACTATTTTTGGCGCGACGATGCAGGAACGCGGGGTGACGAAACTTTTCTCGATGCGCTTTAATAAAGAAAGCGATCAAGCTGAGCCGACGCAGCCGGGTGGTGGATTTACAATGGCTCGTTGAGGTCGGCTTGCCTTGAATCCCTGAAGTCTTATAAATAGACGCATGAGTCGTCTGTTTGCCGCCATCCTTTTATTGCCCTCATTACTTTTTGCGGGGGTGTCTTTTGAAACTGATTCGCGGGAATTAAATCGTTCGAGAGCGGGAGCAAGTTATGCCGATATGCTAGCACAGGTAACGCCAGCTGTGGTAAGTATTCGCATCGCCAAAACTATTCCGAACGAAGTGATTCGTCGTTGGCGTGGTCGTCTCACCGCTGAGGATTTAAAGCAGTTGAAAGTGGATGCGCAAACAGGAGAAGTGCTTTTGTTTCAGGGTTTGGGTTCTGGCACTATTGTAAATTCGAATGGATATATTATCACTAATCGTCACGTTGTTTTAGTCAGTGATGACCGTACCGGTGCCTTTACGATTGCGAATGCAGCTTATGTGACGCTCTCTGATAAAAGAGAATTTAAAGCGCAGGTGTTGGGCGTAGACGAAAAAACAGACATCGCTGTTTTAAAAATTAACGAAAAAAATCTTCCGTTCGCGCGATTTGCGAACAGCGATAAATGTCGGGTAGGGGATGTAGTTTTTGCGATTGGAAATCCTTTAGGCGTTGGCATGACCGTCACCTCAGGAATTGTTTCGGGACTCAGTAGATCAGACACTGGTGTTGGTCTGGCCTATCAGGATTTCATTCAAACCGATGCAGCGATTAATGCAGGTAATTCTGGTGGTCCACTGATTGATTTTGAGGGCAGAATTATTGGGATGAACACCATGATACGAACCGCCAGCGGGCAGGGTGGTAACATCGGTATCGGCTTTTCTATTCCATCGAATTTAATTTCAGGTGTCGCTTTGGACCTGGCTAACACCGGTAAAGTTACGCGCGGATTTTTGGGATTATTCGGAGAAGATCTTGAGACGGATACGGCGAAGAAGCTGATGCTAAATAATGGTGCCGTTCGCATTACAGAGGTCGCCGAAGCTTCGCCCGCGTTTCGTAGTGGCTTGCGTAAAGATGACATCATAACTGCCGTGGATGGTAAGTCTTTCGAAAGCTGGAATGAATTGCGTATTATCATTGCTCGACGTAAACCTGGTGAAGTCATGCAATTATCGATGATCAGAAACGGCGCGAACTCTCTTGTGAACATTACCGTGTCGGAGCGCGCTCCGGGTAATTAATGCGCTTACTCCGCTCCATTCGCGAATTAACCGGTGGTCAGGTGCCGCCGATCACACGCCGTGCCACTCTCGTGGTCGGCATTTTATTTTTTATTTCTCTCATTGTCTTCAAGCCACAAGCGAAGGTCTATCCGCGAGCACAGACCTTGGCGCACCCAGTTCAACTTTTACCAACGGGGAGTGCTTTGGCTGAAAACGAGACTTTGTTAGATGCTTCGGTGATTTATTTACCTTCAGCTAAGTCAGAACGCCGGGTCGCGTCTTCATCCGAGACCATCCAAGTGGAAGATGCTCCTTTACCCGGTTTCGGCCCTCAATTCCGTTTTGCTCCCAACCGTGCGCTTGATTTGCCACTAGAGACGGAAAAATCTCAGGCCCCCAGTGCCTACCAGGCTATACCCCTTAAGGACA
>CAIOLH010000259.1 GCA_903859115.1 uncultured Opitutia bacterium
CATGAAGAGCATGAGTGCGGAGAACTTCATACGTTCAGCAATCGCACCGACGATCAGAGCAGGAGTGATGATCGCGAACATCAATTGATACATCGAGAAAACATTTTGTGAGATCCAATAAGCGTAGTCCGTATTAGGGCCAGGACCGACACCATTTAAGAAGAAGTATTCGCTTCCACCGAAGATGATGCCCAGAGGTGTTCCCGCAAAGCTCTTGCCGAAGACAAGAGAATAACCGACTGCCCACCAGAGAATGGCGACGAGTCCAGCTAATCCAAAGCACTGCGCAATGACTGAGAGAACGTTTTTACTACGAACTAAACCGCCGTAGAAAAGGAAGAGACCAGGGAGAGTCATGAAGAGTACCAAGGCGGCACAGATCATCATGAATCCGTTGTGACCAGGACCGGCGGTCTGCGCGGCAGGAGTTAAAGCAACAGTGACGGTTCCCTTAGCATCTTTTAAAGGTGCAGAAGGATCGCCGTTGCCGAGGTAGGCTTCGAGACCAGCGACACGCTGTTCTAAGGACGGCGCGGGTGGCGGCGTTGCGGGTTTAGCTTCTTCAGCGGCGGCTGCCCAGTAGGGCATCGCTGCGAGAGCAAGTATGGTTAGGGTTCTTAATAATGTTTTCATGGCATGTCCCTAATCGCAATGGTTGTGCCAAGTAGCCCGGATGATGCCGAACTGCTCATTTTGATTAAAATTAAACTTTAAGCCCGAAAAAGCCTGTCACTTTTCGAGCAAATCGTGGTTTTATAGTCCACCAGGCTGGTCCGCCTTAATATAATTAAACGTGATTATAGCCTTCTTCGCCGTGGTCCGCGATATCAAGTCCCTGCGCTTCTTCCTCTTCGCTAGGTCTCAGGCCAATGGTTTTTTGTACGAGTTTAGCAATGAGAGCCGTGGCGACTATAGATAGAAGAATACAGACACCCATCGCGACTAACTGACCTTTAAGCACGGTGGATACAATTCCTGCAGTCGCTGGATTTATTTGTGGGCTAACGAGTAGAGCCGTGGCGATTGCGCCGATGGTTCCGCCGACTCCGTGCACGCCGAAGGTGTCTAAAGCATCATCGTATTTCAATTTGCTTTTTAGGTACGAACAAGCCGCGTAAGAAAGTGCACCCGCAATCACACCAATCATGACTGCAGAACCTGTGCTGACGAATCCCGCAGCGTTCGTGATTGTGGCCAGTCCAGCAATCGCGCCCGAACATAATCCGAGGACTGATGGTTTGCCTCGATGAAAAATTTCCACGGCCGCCCACGATAGGGTTGCGGCAGCAGCGCCGAGTGTAGTGGTTAAAAATGACTGCACGGCAATACCATCGGCGGCGAGGGCTGAACCTGCATTAAACCCATACCAGCCTGCCCAAAGTAACCCTGTACCAAGGACACACAGGACCATGCTGTGCGGAGGCATCGCACGTTTTCCAAATCCTTCGCGCGGACCGACGATCATACAGAGAATGAGTGCCGACCAACCTGAAGTCATGTGCACAACGATACCGCCCGCGAAGTCGATTGCTTTGAAAGCGGATTGCGCGTTAGCGATCCCAGAAAAATCTCCCGACTGTCCCCACACGGCGTGGGCCATCGGATAATAAACGAGGAGCGTCCAGAGAGCTGAAAATAACATGACGGCAGAAAATTTCATACGCTCAGCGACTGCGCCGATGATTAACGCAGGCGTGATGGCCGCGAACATGGCTTGAAAGATAGCGAAAGTGCCCGACGAAATTCTTCCATCGTAGTTGCTCGCACCCGCACCGATACCAGCGAACCCAAAATGTTCAGTACCTCCGAAAATGTGACCAAGGCTGGATCCTGAGAGCGATGTGCCAAAGACCAAACTGTAACCAAAGCCCCACCACATGAGTATCCCCATTGCCGTGAGCGCCAGACACTGTGCGGCAATCGACAAAACATTTTTACTGCGAACGAGTCCGCCGTAAAACAGGAACAGTCCAGGAATACACATCACTAAAACAAGCGCGGCGCTGACGAGCACCCAAGCGTTGTCTCCAGCGTTTACAGTCGAGGTAGTCGCAAAAATAAGCATGATGCTTTTTATTAAGCAAACATTGTGCCAAATTTTGAGCACATCTACTAACCCTCTTGCATTCGAATGAATTAAAGATAAATAAAGAGATATTTAATACTAATGCTGACTAAAATAAGACAACTTGCTATAATTTGTGCATTAAGTTCGCCCCTGATTGCGGCTGAAGTAACCCCAGCTAAGCCCTGGATTGTGATGCTGGATTGGCAGAATCAGTCGAAACAAGAAGTTTCGCATTCCACCGTTGCAGGTAGCTCTGGCCGGAGTCGCACGGGCCTCGAAGCGATTTATAAAACCGACGATAGTGTCATCGATTTAGAATATTATAATTATACGAATGATTTCTCCGGCGCTCTCGCTTCCTCGGATCGCCAGTTCGGTAAGACTTCCGATTTAATGATCACGGGTTTCAAGCAGTGGAACTGGAATGAAAAATATGCGGTGCAAATCATTTACGCTCTGGAGTCAGCCAAAGAAGATTCACTCAGTCTATCCGATGGATTTCGCTGGGGCTTGGGTGGTGCGGCTCGCTGGAGACCTGAATCAGAAACCGATTTGTCTATTGGTTTTTTACTCGAAGATCGTTTTGAAAATAGCCTTCTGCTCATTCCTTATATTAAATTAATTTGGTCGCCTTGTCGTTATGCCGAAGTCGAACTGCGCGTGAATGGCTTACAAAATGGTTTAATTGTCCGGAGCTTTTTAACGGAAAATAAATCGACCACTGTGGATTTCACTTTCGCGTACGAAACTCTCAGTTTCCAATTAGTTGATGCGGCATACGGCAGTCGCGCCGTCGCCATCGGTGAAGCGGTTGCCCGCTTTGGTATTACCCAGTTTTTGGAAAGTTCGGGCACCTGGTTTGTTCGTGGAGCCGTGGAGTGGACGCCTTTCAGTCGCTACACTTATAGTCACGATGGTGAAACGCAGGCCGTGTTTCAAACCAGCAGTCGCGTTGGCTTAGCTGCCCGCGTGGGCGCTCGCTTCTAAATTTTCCGATGACGCCTTATCTTGAATGGGTGGGGGCTGAGGTTTCTTTCGGAGACCAAAAAATCTTAGAATCACTTTCGTTATCCGTGCAGGCGGGCGAATTTATTTCGATCTTAGGTCCGTCGGGTTGTGGTAAGTCGACCCTCCTCAGAGTTGCTGCACAACTTCAACCTTTATCCGCTGGACAATATCACTGCGCAGCGAATGAGCAGGGTTTTGTTTTTCAAGAACACACGTTATTGCCCTGGCTCAACGCCCAAGAAAATGTGGAATTGCCGATGATTTTGCGTGGCGAAATTGTAGAAAAGATTACCGAACAGAGTCAGCAGCTTTTGACGATGGTCGGATTAGAGGGTAAAGAGAAATCTTATCCCGATCAACTCTCGGGCGGTATGCGTATGCGTGTTTCGCTCGCTCGTGCCCTCGCAC
>CAIOLH010000260.1 GCA_903859115.1 uncultured Opitutia bacterium
ATTTCACAAGATCCCAGTTTTATCAGGCAAGTAGAATGGAAATTTCTGAAATACACTCAACGGAACTACAAGTTCGACATTTTTCCTGACCCTTTCGTCGAACTAAACACAATCAATGAATTTTGCCATGAAATAGCAAGAATTATCCTAAAAAGGTTCCGAAATTCGTTTCGATCGTCTAATGCAGCATTAAGTTGCCTGTTACGCATAATTGATCTTTACTCTTCACAAGACTGCACTACAGCAATTAAAATCGCAACTTCATTGTGTCGATCGGAATCACATGAATGCCGGAGCATTGGTAACGCAGTGGTAACAGCACTTAATTCTGGTGATTCCCTCCGTATTCTCGCTATCCTGGAAGATTCAATTAATAATTATATCGATTCCAACGCTAATCGAATTATAGCTGACACGACGTCATCTCTGCATTATCAAGGCGAAGTTAAATCTGCACCATTTAATATAAAATTGCGTCTGCGGAGTACTCGCACCAGAGTTGATCAATTGAACGATATCGACGGCTCTCCTTTGAGATCCAACCACGATATTGCAACTGCTATCAAACGACTATACGAAAAAGAAATATGGGATGCACCGCCGAACAAAAGTTGGTCTCAAGACGAAATTCTAGACCAATACTACAATACTTATGACGCTCTCTCGGTCCGATCATTCAATGCAACAACGCTTCATACTGAAATCGCTGACGTAGGCGTTATTATGGATATTATTGACAAACTTAAGCCAAAAGCATGTGGACCTGATGGAATTCCGTTGCAAATCATTCAGCGCCTCACGCATATCTACGCGCCTATTTTTTGCAAAATTATTGATGCTCTCACTGATATTTCAGCGGATCTTCCTCCAAGCGCCAACGACTTTAACACAGGCTTACTAATTATGATCCCAAAAAAATGCGGGGGTCTCTCGATCAACGATTTGCGGCCCATCACGATATGTAATTACTCAAACAGAATCGTTAGCTCCTTCTTCAAGCAACTTCTAATGCCAGAGTTTAGTCGCATTATCGGGCAAGAACAAGCAGCCTTTCTATGCGGAAGGAGTATGGTTAATACAATACTTGAATCACTACACAACTTTTATAACGGATCTGTGACTAATGACCATGTTTTACATTTATTGATCGATTTTCGCAAATGTTACGACCGTATTGACCGCGAAATGCTCTTCAAAATCTTAGAAAAATGGAGACTTCCACTCCCTATTATTACGGCACTCCGTCGACTCCACACAAATGTAACAGCTAAAGTGTGGTGCGATATATCCACCTCAATCCATATCCAAAGAGGAATCAAGCAAGGTGACCCGTTGTCTGTACTAATGGTGCTTCCATTTATGCAGCTGTTAATCGACGCTACAAAAAAGCACTGCGACTTTGTTCAAGCGTACGCAGACGACGCACTGTTCGGTTTTAAGCTAACACATATCAACAATAATCTGTCCATAGTTCTCAATATTATCGACGCATTCTGTTCATCTGGCACAGGCTTCGAAGTTAATATAAAAAAGTCATATTTCTTATCTTCTCGCAACTTGTGCCCTACTGAACTTCAACCAACGTGGACACGCACGCAAGGAAAGCATTGGCAAAACATTCAATTCAACGTCCGAACCACAGATCGTCTAGGAGTTATGTACGGGCCACGCATCAATAATCAATTGCTTTGGGGTGCTCGTATTGAGCGTATCGAGGCAAGCAGCCATTCACTGGCATCGTCGAATGTCGCCTCAAAGAACGGTCACTTCCTCATCTCAAATACATATATTGCAAGCCAATATCGCTGGACGTCTCAGTTCTACGAACCACCGAAGCATGTACAAAAGCGATACTCGTTAGCCGTCTCGACCCTCGTGTTACCTAAGTTCAAATGCATCTCACACGACTTGCTCTTCCTACCACCAGAGTGTGGTGGACCGCGCCCTCAGCTTCACCATCCAATTGCTTTCGGTCACGCATCTCGTATTTGCAATATCCTTCCAACTTGGATTCGTCTCTTCGGTCACACTGCTAATCCTTGGATGCCAGAATTCGACTCCGAATCGCGTCTACACCAATACGACCCTATCCTTCACTTCGCTCGATCGTGCAGCCGCTTTCCGGACATATTCGAACGCGAGAGACGACAAATCATTTACTTCGATAAACTTGGCGCGAAATACAAGCCCGACCAGAGGAACATCTATCTTTGTATACTAGACAGACTGCAAATCTCTCGTAGGGCCATCGCCGCATTGCGGAAAAAAATTGCAAACTGGCGTCACGTGGACTCATCGAGTATTGACCTTTTTCTCAAACATTTCCTCGACAGCCAGAAGGCACTCTACAAAATACCTTTCTCATCGCAAGGTGCTTACCACACCTCCCTTATGGTATTCAACGCGCTGCCCTGCAAGCGTCGCAACGCATGGTTTCACCGTAAGCAACAGCGCGCTGTCGACGATCTCATCCGATGTCCGGTTTGCAACGCACAGGAATCAGTTGACGACATAACTCACCTCTGGACTACATGTGAACCTATTCAACAAGGTATACGTGCAATCATACGATTCTCCCTTCCAAATCTAGTCGATGTCATTAAGCTACCCATACATCTCAACGAATTCTTATTTTTTTCTTCAGTCAATTCCTTATCACCAGCGTGGATCTCTGAGATAAATTTGATCATTTGGCGTACTCACAACGAAGCCGTCCACCCGTACAATCGACTTTCGAACAAAAGTGATCTCGATGTTCCCGGCTTCATGCTGTCAACGTTTTCAGAGCGTTCAGCATATGGTAAATCAGCATGTGGAGATCCTCCGGCAATCTTACGCAGTGATGACATGTCAGTGATGTCTCGTCGCGCACACGCTAATCGCTCCCTATCGGATGAACTCCTGCTATCACCAGATTTATCAGACTGTATCATCGCCTTCTCTGATGGATCACATTTTCGTCAGGGTACTAATGTGTACAACACTGGATTTTCTGTTATCTTCCCTCAGTACAAATTTGTATCGGTATGCGGCACCATCGTACCATCTGCAACCAATACCTCATTCCAAGTTGATTTTCCTCTCTCTAACATTCGCGCGGAGCTATTCGCCATACTGGTTTGCATCGAAAAAGCTAAAGCAATCGATCCGAGTGGTTCATCACCTTTGATTATCGTAACAGACTGTGCCTATGTGCTTCAGGTTTATAAGCTTCTTCCCCATTACATCAAACAATCGTGGACTACTTCGTCTGGTGCATCTGTGCGTAATATTGATCTGCTCTCGTCCATGCATCGATATTGTTTTGTTAATAATTGTCGCCTCTATCGCCCTATTATCTTTCGTCACGTTTATTCCCACACCTTAGATACATCATGGTGTTCAGAATGGAATTCTGTTGCGGATCTAGCCGCCCGGTATGCTGCAAATGACAATGCATTGAGCGCGCCGCCTCGGCCATATTTGCATAGAGCTACATTTAGTAACGATAGGTATTATGGTATTTTTCCGAATAGGTAGGTATCCATTCCAGTTTGTATGACTAATATACTGTTTTTGTAAAAAAAAAATGTATCACGTGAAACGACAAGCAAACGAGCACTTATGCAAAGCTGCTCTTGATGGAGAAAAGCAAGAGGGGGGCTGAGGCTGGTACG
>CAIOLH010000261.1 GCA_903859115.1 uncultured Opitutia bacterium
GCATTTACCAACGAGTCCCTTCAAAGAATCATCGTCGAACCTTCCCTCCGTCGCGGTGCGTATAAGAGTGAGGTTGATCACTTTATTAAAGGAGAAGCTTTTTCCGACGCCGCGTTGAGTACCGCTGCAGAAAAAATTAAAGAGTTCTACGGACAGATGGGATACCTGAACGCGAATGTCGACGTGCAGCGTAAACCGAATTTAACTACCGGAGTGATCGATGTGAGTTTCGTGGTGACCGAAGGCATGCGTTTCACCGTACGCGCGATTGATATCCAAGGTAATACCAAGACTCGCTCTAAAGTGATTGCGCGCGAGTTGGCACTGAGTCCCGGTGAAGTATTTGACTTAGCACGAGCTCGCGTTTCCGAAGCTCGTTTAAGGAACACACAATTTTTTGAAGAAGTTCGCATCATGCCCGTACCTACGTCGGTACCTGGACAGAGCGACATGCGCGTGCTGGTGAAAGAAGGTCCCACGGGTTCCGTCAGTTTCGGTGCAGGCTATAGCACGGTTGAGCAATTGGTTGGTTTCGTTGAGTATTCTGAAGGTAATTTCGATTACTCAAATCCTGAAGGTTGGTACCGTGGCGCTGGACAAAAATTCCGTTTACGTCTCTCGCTCGGTAGCGTTTCGAGCACGGTTGAACACTCATTCGAAGAACCTTCCTTATGGGATCGCGATTTAGCCGTCGGTTATAAAATCGAACGTCGCTATGCTGGATACGCTTCGAGCAATTATAGTGTTCTTAATGAAGACATCGGAGTTTATGCACGTCGCCGCTTATGGGGTGTGGTCGAAGGCCGAGTCGCTTATGACTTACGCCGTACATCGGTCGGTAATGTTTTAGCAACCGCTCCCGCAGATGTGCAATTAGAACAAGGAAATCCTAAGATTACTTCATCGGTCACGCTCTCATTGGTTAAAGATACGCGCGATGAATATAATTTTCCGACTAAGGGCGTACGTATTTCGCTTTCAGAAGAAATTGCCGGCCTCGGTGGTGATCTAAAATATTTACGTTCAGAATTACGAACCGGTAAGTGGTTTTTAATTTCTCCTACTTCGGAGCAGACTCTCGGCATTCTCGCTCGAGTGGGCTTACTCACGGGGGCGGGTAGCACTTTACCATTCTACGAACGCTTCTATTTAGGCGGCGCTTACGATATGCGCGGCTTTAATTATAATGATGTGGGTGCGATTAATACCTGGGATCTGAATTCCACCGGTGGCGGTAATCAGCCGATGGGTGGTCTCAGCTACGGCTATTTCTCCGCTGAATACACTATTAAAGTAGCCGATAACCTGCGCTTAGCGACCTTCTACGATTACGGTTTCGTGGATCGCGAGGCGACGAAGTTTAATCTTTCGGGTGCCAATTCTGATTGGGGTGTGGGTATGCGAATTTTACTCGGTGGGTCGATTATGCGACTGGATTTTGGTATTCCGCTTAAAACTACTAAAAATCCTGCAAATGGGCAGGAAGTTAACGGTGGCGGAGCCAAATTTAATTTCAGTTTTGGCACTGTCTTTTGATTGCCAAAGCTGAGTTAAATACTCACTTTGAAGGTCACCTCACCTTATATGAAATCCCTTAGCGCACTCCTCATCTTCGCAGCTACCTCTGTGTTTGCTGCAGCTCCTAATGTCGCCGTCGTCGACGTTGCCGAAATCATGGCCAAATACAACAAGGCTATCGAAATCAAAGCGGGCATCGACAAGTCCTTAGAAGCTAGCCGTGCTGCGGTAAATGACCGCGCCAAAGAAATCGACGCCTTAAAGGCCGATTTTGACAGCACCGTTAAACGCGCTAATGATCCTATCTTAAACGAAGCTGGAAAAAAGAGCCTCTTAACTGAA
>CAIOLH010000262.1 GCA_903859115.1 uncultured Opitutia bacterium
AGAACTGGGCTGTCACTTAACCTTAATGCAAAAGAGCAAAGGGGGATGGCAGGTAGCTTGGCGTAACACTCGGGGTGAAGAGAATGGGGGTTGGGCTAAAAATTTAATTATTACCATCCCCCACTGGCAGTGGTCCTCGGCCCTACCCTTCGAAATTTTAAAAGATTTAGCAGAATGGAAATTGGCTCCATCGCCCAGTGTTACCGTGTTGGCGCGTGGATATAATCGAGCCGATGTTCCTCATTCACTCAACGGATTTGGCTATTTAATTCCCCAGTCTGAAAAGCGTGAAATTTTAGGGACGCTTTTTTCTTCGTCGGTTTTACCATCAAGAGCACCCGATGGAAAAATACTCCTTACCAGTTTTATTGGCGGAGCACGCCAACCGCAGATGGCAGATAAATCCGATATCGCATTGGGTGAGATTTTAGATCGCGAACTCAAGGAGACTCTCGGAATCACGGCTCGACCTGAAAAGGAATGGATTCAGCGTTGGGAGAAATCTATTCCCCAATATACACTCGGACAGACAGAGCGGGAAAACAGCCTGACCGATTGTGAATCGAAAAACCCTGGCTTATATTTCCACGGCGCTTTCCGAGGGGAAATCTCTTTAATGCAAGTGATTCGAGGCGGACACGCCCTCGGACAAAAAATTTCTAAGAGTTAGTCTTTTGCACCGTATGCGGATCAGGTAATCCGCGTACCACCCAGAGAGCTGGAAGCATTAAGAGTGCACCGCCTAAATAGACCCATTGGTGTGAACCGGTTTTAAAATAAATAAACGCTGCACTGAGCGGGCCAATGACGCGGGCTAACGAACCAGCAGAACGAAGAATTCCTAAATTGCGACCTTGGTCGCTCGGACTGGAATAAAGTGAAACGAGAGCCGACACGCTTGGTAAAATTAAACCGGTCGCAAAAGAAAGAAGTCCCATGCCGACATAAAATACTGGCTTACCCCAACTGACGATGGGCAAATCGGATGTAGGCGTGGGGATAAACGCTACTAAATTAAAAGCGATAATTGCGAAAATCATTCCAGTCATAACCACTCCACGCTGACCGATTTTTTTCACAATCAATCGTGCTAATCCCTGTGCGACAATTAAACAGGTTCCATTAAACAAAAAGAGGTAGACATTATCGTGAGCACTATAGGCGAATAAAAAGAATGTGAGGAATACGACCGTATTTTCCATGCCCGTGAAAGCGATTTGGTAAATGAGATTGGCAAATGAAGTGCGGCGAACGGCGCGCGACTCAACGTTGGCTAAATCAAAAATCGAAGGACGTTTAGAATCGTGTTGAGCCCTATTCTTTTCCGCGAGGGTTTCAGGGAAATACAACTGTACCAAAATAAAATTAAGGCCCGCCATGGTCGCCGCGATTAATGCAGGAGTCGAAAATGGATTAGCTTCGTAGATGGGCTTTAAGACCGTGGAGAGTCCTCCAATCACTGGGCCAACTAGAAAGCCCATGCCAATAGCCACACCTACAATCGCCATACCCTTTGTTCTCTCCTTCTCATCGGTAACGTCAGCAGCCGCGGCACTCGCTACGGCAATATTACCCGCCATCATTCCGCAAATGAGTCGGGTTAAAACAACCATCCAGAATTGTCCCGCAAAAATCCAAATAAAATACGACAGAGCATTACCTGCGAGGGTGATTGTTAAAATTTTGCGCCGGCCATAACGATCTGAAAGCGAACCCCAAATGGGTGAAAAAATAAATTGGAGCAAAGAATATAACGTGCTCAGCAATCCACCGAATAAGACTGTTTTCTGAAAGGTGGTGGTGCCGCCCAACCATTCAGCAGCCGAGGACAACATTCCAATCAAAGTGCCTTGAGCACCTTCGGTTGTTATATAATGATTTAAGAGATGCGGGAAAAGAGGGATAATAATACTAAACCCGATGATATCCATGAAGACCGTCAAAAAAATGAGTCCCAAAATTCGGCGTTGGGGTAATGGCGCGGCTGCTTGCATATTGAATGGCTAGAGACTGCCTAGTAAGTCCGCAATCTAAAGAGCAAACTTGCGAAATGCGCCTTTTCGGGAAGTATTACTCTATGCGTCGCTTATTCAGTCTCTTTGCTTTTTGCAGTCTAGTGTTAAGCCTAGACGCTGCTACCGACCCCAAGTTGCTACTCATCGAGCAAAAACTTCAGGGGTTTAGCGATAAGCAATACTCGTTCGCCGTAGATCGCGTCCTTGAAGAATTTGAAAGACAGACTGGCGTGGGACTTAAACCGGGCAAACTCGGGAAATGCGGATTAAAAATTTCTTCACAGTCGGGACTCGGATTAGCTACACCTAAACCACTGATCCGTGCCTTAGGTCAGGCCCTCGAAAAACGTGGCTTTAATCGCGCCTCGATTATTTTATGTGACGCCAATCTGCAAAGCTTACGCGAATGTGGTTTTCTTCCCGGACTCCGCACCGATCCGCAAACTTTTGAAGGCCTACCTGTGATTGCTTTTGAAGCGGAAGCAGCCAATTGGGCGAAAGATAAAAAACTCTGTTATGAAAATCAGGTAATGCCACGTCCAGGCTCTCCTACTGTAGCTTGGGGCGATAATCGAATCAGCGTTCTGCCTAAAACACTATTCGATGAAGTGGATTTCTGGATCAACCTGCCCGTGATATCCGACAGCAAAGCGCTCGGTGTTTTTGGTGCGATAGGTTCAGCCTCACTCGGAAGCATCGCCAACAGCGAACGCTTCAACGACAACCCAGCCAATGCGTCCAAAGTAGCGATTGAAGTTTGTGCAATACCCGAACTTTCCAAAAAGAATATTCTCAATATTGTTTCGTTAGAAAACTTTCAGGTACTCGGTGGACCAAGCTTCGATGCCAGCTGGTGTAAGTCAGAAAAAACCATTCTCGCTAGTGCCAATCCTGTTATTCTCGACTACATCGGACTTCAAAAAATTAACGGGGGAAGAACTGAACGTAATGTTGAGCCCATTCGCCCAGAGCCCGCTATTTTCTCAGCCGCTAATAATGGTGAAATCCAACTAGGCACCTGTCGCCCAGCAGATATCACACTCATCAAACTAAAGGCAGAATAAGTCTTAGAGTTTCAGTCCGAGCGCTTCCGAAGCAGTAGCACGTTCTTCTAATAACTCTTTTTCAGTAATAGAAATTTTGCCGCGTGAGAATTCGTCGACCGGTAATCCTTTAACGATTTCCCAAGACCCATCGGCAAGAGTACGAATAGGATATCCAA
>CAIOLH010000263.1 GCA_903859115.1 uncultured Opitutia bacterium
GCCTTATGTTATTTGGCTGGGGCTAATTCTATTTTCCTTGGGGAGAAACTTTTGACCACGGGAAATCCCGACATCGAAGAAGATATGAATTTGATGAAGCGTTTGGGCTTACATCCATTACATCCGGATGAAGCTCGTCGCGTTCACCGTGGTGAGATTAGTCCTTCTCAGGCTCAAGCCGCAGGTTGGCCCAACCCTGAGGAACTAGCTAACGCCACGCCGGATGGAGAATCTTCTGACGATTGTGGCTGTTCACATAATCACTAATCGTGGCTGTTATTTTTATCACAGGCAGTGATACGGGCATTGGTAAAACTAATGTCGTAGGGCTGTTGGCTCGTGAGTTATCCGAATTAGGTAATACTCAAGTGATTAAGCCTGTAGAGTCGGGAGCAACTGCTGGCAGACCGGCCGATGCACCTAAAGCTGCGGGAGATTGGGCTACACCGATCACACTCTTTTCATTCGGACCAGCTCAGGCACCCTTAGCGGCCGCAGCCCAATCAGGAAAAAAATTATCTCTGCAGAATATTGTTAAAGCTTATCAGGCTGTTCCTCCGGCTGATCATCAAATCATTGAAGGAGCAGGTGGCTTAGCCGTTCCCCTTGATCCGCTGGGCTTAGATTGGACTGACTTTGCGCAGACTATTAAACCTGATGCCGTGATTATCGTGGTAGAAGACAGACTCGGTGCAATCAGCCAGGCCCGACTTTCCGTCGCTTATTTAAAAAGAAAATACAACGGACGGATCGGCGTTTGGTTGAATACCATAAGTCGCACTCTTTCACCCGAAACTGCGCAAGCTAATCGTAACGGACTTAAACAATCCAAAATTCAATTAGCGGGAGAGTCTTCCTATCAAAATAAGAAAGTTATTTTTAATCCCGAATTTTGGTCATGAATCAGAAGTTACTTCAGCGGATGGAGAAAGTTCTCGCCCAGCGTGAAGCGGATGGGCTTTTGCGTACCTTGAAGGTTCGTTCCGCCAACGATTCACAAATTAACTTAGCGGATAATGATTATCTTAATTTAAGTCATGACAGTGAAGTCATCGCAGCGTCTATTTCAGCTTTGAAACAGTGGGGAGCTTCGGCCTCGGCTTCACCTTTAGTCACGGGCTATACTGAGCTACACCAGGAATTGGAAAAAACTTTAGCGCAATGGCACGGTTACGCTCATGCACTTATTTTAAATACAGGATTTTCCGCGAACACAGCTGTGTTGGGCGGTTTACCGCAAAAAGGGGATATCGTTTTAGCTGATAAGTTAATTCATGCGAGCATGTTGGAGGGAATTTTATCATCAGAAGCTACGCTCCGCCGTTTTCCGCACAATGATTTGGATACATTAGAATCAATGTTAGAGGAAGCCAAAGCAACAGATGCAGTCGTATTTGTTGTAACGGAAAGTGTTTACTCGATGGATGGCGATTGTCCTGACTTATCAAGAATTTCAAAACTCAAGCAGCGCTATAATTTTTGTTGGGTATTAGATGAAGCTCACGCCACGGGCTGGCACGGGCAAACAGGCTCAGGCATGCAGGAAGAGCAGGGTGTGCGAGCGGCTGCTGACATTGTCGTCGGCACTTTAGGTAAGGCTCTCGGATCTCAAGGTGCCTATATTTTATGTCATGATGTTCTTATTAAGAATATAATCATCAATTTCGCCGCGGAGTTTATTTATTCTACCTATCTTAATCCAGGATCTGTAGCTGCAGGTTTAGCTGCGATTACACGTACAAAAAATTTGGCTAAAGAGCGAACAGGGCTGCATCAACTTTCACGAGACTGGCGTGCGGCTCTCCGTGTCGCAGGATTTACCGCGCCCGATTTTCATTCGCCCATTATTCCACTAATTATAGGTGATGTAAAAAAGACTCAGCATTATGCGGCAGCTTTAAGATCTGCGGGATTTATTGTTTCAGTTATTCGCCCTCCGACTGTGCCCGTGAATACTGCACGAATTAGAATTTCCCTACGGAGAGGATTAGACTCAACTCACCTCGAAAAATTTATTGCTACACTGAAAGGGGTAAGCCCATGAAAATTGGATGGATTGGCGGATGGGGAATTTCGCTGGAAGAAATGCGACCCTTGGCCGTGAGTCATGCGCCCGATGCTGAGCATTTAATTTATCCACCGGTCGTCGGTGCAGCAGAAAATTTAGTCGGTTGCGACATGGTGATTGGCTGGTCTTTGGGGGCACATTTAATTTTAGAAGCCGCCTCGAGGGGTGTTAAGTTGCCCACCAAGGCTTTGCTCATCGCGCCGTTTACTTCATTTTGCACGGAACACTCAAAATGTGGAAAAGTCAGTGAGACGCAGGTCCGTTGGTTAAGTCGTTTAGTTAAAACAGATTTACCCAATGCTTTGGCCGATTTCCGTAATCGAGCAGGACTTCCAGCTTCTATGATTTCTGATCCGCCCTATGAGTTGGAAAATCTTTTGAAGGGTTTAGAAGTTTTATCTCAACCTGCTGGAATCTCACTGATTAGTTTTTGTCGCCAAGGATTACCTAGTGGGTGGGAAGCGTATGTGGGCTCGGAAGATTTATTACTAAACCCTGATGGCGTTTGCCAATCGATTGTTGGCTGCCAAATTGTAGAAGGACTAGGACATAACCTCAGCGATTTTTTCGCTGACAGCTCAAATTAACTCATGCGCTTCAACGAATGTGCTCATACTTATAATCAACACGCCGCCCCGCAACGTCGTTTTGCTGAAGCTCTTGCTGCCTTTGCTCCGTTTCCGCGTGGCACCGAAATTACTGAGTTGGGTGCCGGCACTGGATTTTTAACTAACGCGCTATTGGTTCAAGGCGCCTCTGTTGAAGCCACTGACAATTCTGCGTCGATGGTTGAATTAGGTCGGCAAAATGCACCCCTCGCTGACTGGAAAGTGCGCGACGCTTTTACAAAAATACCCAAAGCAAAAGCTTTGGCATCCTCAGGTCTATTGCACTGGGCTCCTGATCCTGTAGCGGTTTTACGCAACTGGCATGATGCTTTGCCCGACCAAGGGCGTTTGCTCCTAGGTGTACCGTGCGATCCATGTTTATTTGAACTCCGTGATTTGATGGGCGAAGGACCTGTCCATTGGCGCGATGAAGACCAATGGTTACAAATATTAGAACGTGCTAAATTTGATGTACGCGCTAACGGCGTTTTAGAATCGCAGGAAATTTATCCCTCATCGATTGATTTATTTAGAGCATTACACGGCAGTGGCGTCACGGGTTCGCCTCGTATGTCGCCCGGTACATTAAAGTCTCTCATTAAAGATTACGATCTACTGCATCCAAAGTCAGGCGGGGTGGTCGCGACCTGGGCATGGCTCTTGGTCGATGCCATTGCGATTTAATTAAAATCAAATTCTGGATGCGAGTCGGGCGGCGGATCTTCACCCGCTAAAATTCCTCGCACGAATAAATCACGATGTTCGGGGCAGGGTCCATACTTTCGGAGTGCATTGACGTGTTCAGGCGTGCCGTAGCCTTTATGTGTTGCGAATCCATACTCCGGATATTTTTCCTCCATCTTAATTAATAATTTATCACGCTCTACTTTTGCGACGATTGATGCCAAGGCAATGGCGAGGCTTTTTCCGTCACCTTGTTTAACGGCTTCATGAGCCCAGGTGAATGGGCGAAGTGGTAGACCATCCACGAGTACTAAAAAATTCTTCTCATCGCGCCATCCGAATAATTCGCCTTCAGTTCCAGCAGCGGGGAAGAGTGGAGCGAGAGCCCCTTGTGCTAAACTTGTCATACATCGACCCATCGCGATACGGGTTGCTCCTAAAATATTGTGTGCAGAAATTTCCATCACTGAGGCCTCTGCCCAAACCGCTTTTAACTTTCCTTCCTCCTGCATCTCAAAAATCATTTGATGCAGGTCGCTCCGTTTTGAGGGCGAAAGTTTTTTGGAATCGTTCGCGCCTTTGAGTCGACGAAGCCAAGAAGGCTCTCCGTAAAATCCTGCATCGAGCAAAACGGCCGCGGCTACTACGGGGCCGCAAAGTGATCCTCGCCCGGCTTCATCCAGACCCGCAATTCCTGGTCTTCCATTGCCTTTCTTGCGGTCGAATGTAGCCAGAGACGCCACAGCTTAATCTGCTTTCTTGCGACCTTTGAAAGGCTTGGGTGCTGGGGGTTCGAGGCCACGAGCCTCGTAAGCGGTTTTAAAATGGAGCTTAGCAAAATTCACTAAAATCGCTGGGCCTAATCGACCGACCAGTTCGATGGCCGC
>CAIOLH010000264.1 GCA_903859115.1 uncultured Opitutia bacterium
ATGGGGAAGTTTTAACCTATTAGGGTCGGTGGCTCTGTAAAGGCAGAAGGTTTATATTATTTATGTAATGGGCTTATTTTGCCTCAATTATCTCTACGCCAGTGATTTCCACGCGTTCGGTGGGGCTGGAGCGTTCGGGGCCCGTGCAAGGAATAGCGGCAATTTTGTCTAAAACGTCCTCACCTTTGATGAGCTTACCGAAGGCGGTATATTTATTATTTAAAAAAGAAGCATCACCATGACAGATGAAGAACTGGCTGCCGGCGCTGTCGACGTCTTGAGATCTTGCCATCGAGAGAACGCCTTTTTGGTGTGAGCGATTATTAAACTCCGCTTTGATTTGATATCCAGGTCCACCGGTTCCAGGCATTCCATTAGCACCTTGTTTCGACTTAGGGCAACCGCCTTGGATCATGAAGCCCTTGATGATTCGGTGAAAGGCCGTACCGTTATAAAATCCTTCACGGGAGAGTTTTAAAAAGTTGGCGACGGTCTTAGGTGCAACGTCGGACCAAAATTCAACAGTCATATCACCCGAAGTGGTGTGAATGATAACTTGTGGGGTGGAGGGGTTGGAGGATTCTTTCATGGTAGTAGAATTAGGAGAATTGGGAGTTGGAGAAATACAAGAACTAATACCGAGGGCTATGAATATTGCTAAGAATGCGGATTTCATAAAATAAGCCAAAGACTGCCGTCTTTTTCGGCAATGCAAAAACCTCCGCTTGCCACTTTGTCGCCGACCCTTCACAGATAAAAATCATGAAAGTGGTTATCAACGATAAAACCCAAGAAACCTCGGCCAAAACTGTTGCCGAATTAATCAAGGAGCTTGGGCTTAGTGATCAACCTGCCATCGCGATTGCGATTGGCGAACAGGTCATTTCAAGAAGTTCTTGGGCCGCCTACGCCTTAACGGAAAATGTGTCCGTACTCATTATACGTGCCGCCCAAGGAGGATAATTTATGTTTAAATATATCAAAGGATTATTTGCACCCGAGCCCGAAGCGGCCGCGCCGAGTAATTTAATTTTATTCACCCCGACGAAGACTGAATGGGACACCAAGACAGTCATTAAATTATTCGACGCCGGGTTGGGTAAATTGCACGTCCAGCCGAAGCGCGAATGGCGCGTCAGCGACTACGAAAATTTTCTCAAGAAAGTTCCCAAGATGTATTGGCCGAGAATTGTTTTAGAAGAACATCACCAACTCGTTCTGAATCATCAACTGGGCGGATTCCAAATGCACTACAGCGATCGCATTCCTGCGCGCTGGCCGAAAGCAGTCACCTTGAGTTGCAAATGTCATTCCTATGACGAAATGCGCAGCTTACCGAAAGGACTGAATTACGTTTTTCTCAGTCCTATTTTTCCTTCGATTTCAAAGCGTGATTATGTGCCACAGCGCACCACGCGCGAGTTTCAGGTGATTGCTGAACGCTGGAGATCCGAAGGCGGTTGTCCGGTTTATGGTTTAGGCGGAGTCACTCATCAAAACGCAGCCCGCGTGCGCGAAATGGGCCTCGATGGCGTCGCCTTTATTGGTTCGGTTTGGGAAACTTCTAATCCGGTTAAATCCTTTATCGAAATCGAAAATGCTTGGTACGGAAAATCGGCCCGTAAATTAAAAAGAAAATATTAAGTTGGTCTATCCTCGGCTCCAGTTTCTCACGCTCGACGCCTCGCCTCATTCTCATCGCGAGCAAGCACGACTAGCGTTGGAAGGGGGAGTGCAATGGATTCAACTCCGAGCAAAAAATCTTCCCGGGCCCGAGTGGATTCAAGCCGCTCAAGAAGTTTCCAATCTCTGCAAAGATTTTGATGCGACTTTCATTATTAATGATTCGCCCATCGTGGCTTATGAAGTCGAAGCCGATGGCGTGCATCTCGGTCCACACGATTGTTCGCCTGCGGAAGCCCGTAAAATTCTGGGTGAGTATGCCATCATCGGCGTTACTTTAAATAATCTTAAGCATCTCGACGTTTTGAAATCGGCACGCGTCGATTACGCCGGAGTAGGCCCCGTTCATTTTACACAGAGTAAAATAAATCTCGCCCCCGTTCATAGCGACGAATCGCTAAAAGATTTAATAACGAAAGCGGTCGTTCCTTGTTATGCGATCGGTGGAGTGACGGCAGCGGATTGGGCTAATCTAAAGAGTTTAGGGGCGCATGGAATTGCCGTCAGTG